>JAUVEF010000096.1 GCA_030594905.1 Methanosarcinales archaeon | reverse complement strand
GTCGCCTGAGATCCCGTACTCGCCAAGATCGATGCCTTTCAGGTCACGGAGCGCAAGATAATCATAAGGGGCGTGGGCTGGCACGCTCATCACGATCCCGCTCCCGTTTGCCGGATCCACGAAGTTCGCCGGCAGGATCAGCACATCGTGGTCGATCAGGGGGTTTTTAACAGTCTTTCCGATCAAATCGGCACCCTTGATCGCCCCGATCTTCTTAACCACCTTGTCAGTGTGCGTCAGCTTCTGGTACGCATCTTCGCTGACGATCCACTGCTCATCGTTGACCGCGACCTTTGCATGTACGACGGCAGGATTGACCCAGAGATTCGTCACCCCGAAGACAGTTTCAGGGCGCAGTGTGGCGCACGGGAGGATCCACTCGTCTGATCTATTCGATTCATTTGATTGGTGTGATCTGTCTGATCCGTCAGACGCATCGGACGCGAGTTTGAACTTGAGAAGCGTGTAATCAAGGATGTTTGCGCCCTCCCCATGGAGCAAATCATGATCTTCAACTGGATTTTCGTCATTCGGACACCATCTCACCGGGTGTGAGCCTTTTACGATATACCCCAGTTCATGCAACTTATTGAACTGCCATTCAATGAATTTTTTATATGCCGGGTCGGTCGTTGTGAATCTCCGCGTCCAGTCGATCGAATAGCCGATCAACCGCATGGCTGCCTCTGATTCCATGCCAAAATACTCCACAAGCGATTCAGGAGAATCGAGCTTTGCAATCACATCGTCCGGGATGCCGTGTAGTTCCGTATAGACACGAAGCGTCTCAGGATCGCGTTTTGCGAGCAGTTCGGCAAGCCCAATGATCGGCGTACCTGTCGCATGGAATGCCATTGGAAATAAGACGTTTAAACCAAGCATTCGTCGGTATCTTGCTATAACGTCACCTATGGTGAAGGTTCTGGTATGCCCCGCGTGCAAATTACCATTTAAGTAAGGATATGGGATTGTTATAAAATATTTCTCTTTATCAGATATATCGGGCTGAAATATTCGGCTTTCGTCCCATTTTTTCTGCCATTCATTCTCGATGGTCTGTGGATTGTATCGTGGATTCATACCGATCAAGAAAATCTAAAACCCGATCGTACTTTAAGATTTCTTAAGGAACGGCGGCTGCCACATTGCGCAAGTGTTTGAGTCGATGGATGCACCAACCGGACTGAAAAGTCACGCACCAGGGACGCATGTGGGCGTGTCACTTTTCGGAAAAACCCCCTGGCAAACCCAAATCCTTTTACGCTGCCCACCCAATCATCTTCGCATGTCTGGCGTGAACATGCTCCGTATGCAGGGACTATCGATCGACTGCGAGTACGACCGTGTGCTGAGGCTGAAGGCAGAGGGTCCGTTATCGCCGGTGTGCAAGCCGTTTATCAAAAGGATGAACGATCGACTGAGCAATGAAAAACCGGCACGGGTCGATCAGGAGCAAGTCATCGCATCCACATGGCTACCACCGATCCCGGGAAATGTCTTCAAACGACTGGTCAAGGCTGAAGTGGGCATCGCCCTTGGGAAGTACGTTCCTGAAACGCTTTCTTTAGAGATCACACGGAAATGCGGATGCGATTGCGAGCACTGCGCGATGAGCGATGGCGAATACGAACTCACACTCGATGAAATCAAGGCAACGATTGATCAGGCACTGGATATGGGCGCGTTTGTCATCACGTTTACGGAGGGTGACCCGCTGCTCTACACCAATCTCTTCGAGTTGATCGAATACATCGATTCTGATCGCGCAATCATCAACCTGTTCACGCCCGGTCTCGAGATGACGCCGGAAATCGCATCGAGACTGAAGGAATGCGGACTTCATAACCTCTTGATCAGCATATACAGCACCGATCCCCAAAAACACGATGCGGTCAGGCGGGTCGATGGTGCGTTTGACAGTGCAATTAACGCAATTAAGTGCGGGCTTTCTGCGGGGCTGCTTGTGACTATGTCAACGCATGTGTCGCACGACCGGATGCGCGAACTTCCGGAGTTATATGCTCTTGCCTGCGATCTTGGGGTACATGAGTTCTCGGTCTGGGAATCGATGGACGGCAGCCTTACCGATGACGACCGCAGCCAGATACTTGAGATGTATCATCGCATCAACAGAAGCCCTGGTGGACCCCGGATGTTTGCGAACACGTATTTTGAGGGTGCGATGCTCGGATGTCTTGCAGGGCAGCGGTGGCTGCACATCTGCGTGGACGGTTCGATACGACCATGCCCCTACCTGCCGCAGACGGCTGGAAACGTGCGCGACATGAGGCTTGCGGATATCTGGAAGTCGGTCCGGGACGACAAGAGGTTTTCCGGGAAGAAGAATTGGTGTATTGCGCAGGATCCTGATCGTGCAGGTCATGCCGATGGTTAAAATTTGCTGTTTCTGGCAGTAGTAGTAGTGGTGGTGGACGTCACGAAAGATCGCTATGGTGCGTGGATTAGGGGGCGCCCCCTGGGCGGATACCAACGCACTGACAAATCAGCTCAACTGCGCATGTAGCCGTATGATGTCGTATTTCGTGAGTATGCCAAGAATCCTCGACTCATCAGCAGAGTCAACCACAGGAAGTCTTCCGATGTCGTTTAAGACCAGTTTGTGCAGCGCATCCTCAAGCGACTCATCAGGATATGTCACGATCGGCGGCGTTGCCATGATCTCTCCGACGAGCGTTTCATCACGATCATCGGGCGACACGCGCTCAGCGTCCCTGAATGTCACGACCCCGACAAGCCGGTCATCCTCGAGCACAGGGTATCCGATGTGCCCGTACTTGTGGATCAGGTTCAGCACAGTCTGGGCACTGTTTGATGGATGTGTGGGCATGATATCGACAGACATGGCTTCGCTCACAAGCGTGTTTTCAAGAACGCCGATGGTCAGTTCCTCGCGGTGTGCCGGTGAATCCACCCTTGCAGGGACCTGATTTTCATAGATCGACCAGTTACTGGTGATCAGGTATGCGAGGGTCGAGGCAAACATCAGCGGCGGTAGCAGGTTGTAGTTTCCAGTCAGTTCGGAGACCATCACGATCGCAGCAATCGGAACGTTTGCAACACCGGAAAGCATCGCCGCCATCCCGATGAGGACAAACGAAGTTGCCTGCATCTCGCCAATGATCTCGGGAAACGCGGCGTTCGCCAGCACACCGAATGCACCACCAAGCGTGCCACCAATCACAAGCGATGGTGCGAATACGCCGCCGCTGCCGCCGGAACTGATGGTGAAGGCGGTGGCAAGAATCTTGGCAAAAACAAGAAGTATTAAAATCCCTACTGCCAGTTCTCCATTGATTGCAGATTGTATTGATCCATAACCACCTCCAAAAAGGTAATATCCAGATCCACAACTCTGATGTATGAATAGGACAAGCAATCCAAGCAAAAGACCGCCGATCATCGGCTTAAAATAGTTCTTTATCTCCAATTTTTCGAAGGCATCGCGCATCCAATGAAATACCTTGATGTGGAGGATAGCGACAAGACCGCAGAGTATGCCAAGTACTGCATCGAAGATGAGTTCTGTCGGATGTGTAAATGTGTAATCCGGAGTCGTGAAGAGCGAACCCCATCCGGAGACCGAACAGAAGACCGAATATGCAACGATGGATGAGATAAATGCCGGAACAAGCGATTCGAATTCCGAATCTTTTTTATATAAAACGCTGATTGCAAATAACGCGCCTCCGAATGGTGCACGGAAGATGCTTCCGAGTCCACCTGCTGCACCACATACTAACATCATTCTCCGCCCTTTATCGTTGAGCTTCAGCTTGTCTGCAAGATACGATCCAAAGCCAGCACCAATCTGTGTGATCGGTCCTTCTCTACCGGCGCTACCACCAGTTCCGATGGTGATCGCAGAGGCAAATGTCTTGACGATAGGGATCCTGCTTCTGATTTTTCCCTGTTGGTGGTGGTATGAATTAATCACTGCATCAGTTCCCTCACCCACCGCCTCTGGTGCATATAGATATGTAATAAAACCTACAATAAGTCCGCCAATGGCGGGTATTGCTACAAGAAACCATGTGTGCGGGTCTGCAAGTGCACCGGGTAGTATAACAGACGGTACCGATAGAAGTGGATTTTCACATCCGGTGGTGGTGATGTAATAATGCCCGATATCCCCAAGTATATATTGTGATACTGCCGAGAGCAGAGCATGAAAGATCGCAGCACACGCGCCAGAAGCGATCCCGATAAGAAGGCTGTACGGCACCCATTGTTCGATATACTCAATGTTTAGTTTGCGCAGGTTTTCATGGGCATTCACGAAAAGGTACCTCGACCTGTATGTTGTGATGCAAGATATTTAAACCGTGGTCACTGGCTGGGCTACTGGAAACCTCCGCCACAACGCAGTATATGGGCAATGTATGTGTTTAGCTGGGACAGAAAAAACCACAAGGAAATCCTTATCGCGATCGCGACCGAATCCCGCGACCGGGGATAAGGGTTCGATCAGGGCTACAGTATATAAAAATAATTACATATTATTATCTGCTTGATCGCACCACCGAAAGAGATACACCTGATGAACCAAGACACCCACAATATGAATGTCAGAGATGTTATGCATGACCAGGTCATCACCTGCCAGATCGACGACGCCATCCGAACCGCTGCTGCAACACTAAAACAGCACAACATCAGCGGCATGCCGGTGATGGACGGTGACCGACTGGAGGGAATCGTTACCGAGTCAGACGTGTTGAAACTGCTCGAAATTCCGTCGCACGACCGGAACCTGTGGCTTCCAAGCCCGCTTGAGATCATCGAGATACCTTTACGCGAACTGATCGGATGGGAGGATGCGAAGAAGGCGCTCGAAGACGTGGGGGGACAACCTGTGCGCACGATTATGACAAAACGTGTGCAAACAATCTCGCCAGATGATTCAATCGAGGCTGCCAGCACGCTGATGGTGAATCACCGGATCAATCGGCTGCCAGTGATTAAGGATGGTATACTGGTTGGTATCGTCACACGCGGCGACGTGGTTGCCGGAATTGCCGGCATGCGAGAATGATTATCGGCATCATCTGCCGACATCAAACATGGCAGGCTGTATAATTACCCAGTCGATCTTCGTATCGTTTTCATCGTAGAGGGTCACACGCAGCGGAGTTTCAGGAAGCTCGGACGCCATAGCCTCAACTTCCATATA
>JAUVEF010000138.1 GCA_030594905.1 Methanosarcinales archaeon | reverse complement strand
TGCACATGATCGAATACCTCTTCCGCATCCTTAAGGATCGGCGAAGCATCCGCATATCTCGAACTGATGTGCGTCAGCACCAGTTCCCGCACTCCTGCCTCCTTTGCAAGGAGTGCCGCCTCCCGTGCGGTGGAGTGCATGGTCTCGCGTGCCCAACCGATGAGATCATGCGCCAGGCTGCTGTCATGGATCAGCAGGTCCGCGTCACGGCTTGCCTCGAGCACCTCCTCAGTTGGTCTGGTATCGCCGGTGTAGACGATCTTGCGCCCCGGTCTCGGGGTGCCAAGCACATCCCCGGGATGCACGGTAGTCCCGTCCACAACAACGCTCTCGCCACGCTGCAATCTCGAAAACAAAGGTCCCGGCGGGACTCCGAGTTCGATTGCCCGCTCCCGGTTAAACCTCCCGGTTCTCTGGTGCTCGGAGAGTGCATACCCTATCGAGGGCATATTATGCTCGGTCCTGATAGCGATAATATCATACTCATCCACTTCGTCCACGTCTCCCGGAAATAGTTCTGTGATCTGCACCTCAAACTTCGGTCTGGTATGCCCGATGCGCGTGAGCTGCTCGATCTGGTCTCCGGACCGCTCTGGCGCGTATATGAACAACGGATCGGTCCGCCCCTGGAATGACATGGTCTGGACCAGCCCTGGTATGCCAAGGATGTGATCGGCGTGGAGGTGGGTGATAAAGATAGACGAAAGTTTCATCATCCCGGTCTTTGCCCGCATCATCTGCTGCTGGGTTCCTTCGCCGCAATCAAAGAGCATCAGCTCGCCTTCGCGGTTGACAAGGATTGCGGACGGGTTCCTGTGCGGTGTCGGAAGCGAGCCGCCGGTTCCCAGGAATGTTACACGGAGCATGTATGCCGTATTTCAGTCCGTATGTATTTAGTTGTTATTATTGGGGGGTCTTTCACATCCGGGCAGGGGTGGGGCGACACCTGACAAGTCTCCCATCCCATCTGTCCCCTGAGCCGGCGCCCGGCAGCCCGATAGTACATGCTCGGGTAACTTGTGGATAAAATCAGCGGAATCAGTGTTAATCTGTGGCTAAAAACCCTTATCAGCCACTGATTTACACAGATTACACAGATTGAGAGTCATCTGTTTGCCACACGTTACTCGAGCATATTCGCCCGACAGCACCCACGAAAGAATCTTTCTCATTTATCGCGGACTTTCCCCTCATCACGGACGCCCCCGGAGCCAGCCGCTGCCCGTTTCTTGATCCGGTAATAATTGAGCGGATGCTTAATCCTCGCACAGAGCCCATCAGCGCCTGCGCAGTTCCCGTACGTCTTCATCGTATCGCAGCCGGGCGCGGTGTATTCGCTCCCTGAGATATGCTCGACCTGATATCTGGTCCGTGCTTCATCAAAGTCAGGAGATCCGCCGAAGATACGGATGATCCCGTCCACGTCCATGCCGATATTCAGCAGAAACGATGTGGCAGCAAATCTCGCGGAGTGCGGGAGGTTGGCGCCTGCCTGCAGCATCGCGATCGTGTGTGCGATGCACGGCGGAAACGCATCCGGCTCGACCGCACCCTCGATCTCGAACTCGGTCTTCCGCGCTCCAAGAGACACCCTCACATCGGCAATATACTGTGATAACGCATCGCAGATTTCAGGCGGGACCGCAAGCGGCAGATCCTGCTGTATGTGGTCGCGGATCGCCTCCTGAAGCAGCCGTCTGAACTCGCGCATAGAGAGCAGAACCGAGCCATGATAGAGCCGCCTGTTAACGAGTTTCCATACGGGAGCGTGCATACGGTTGGCGTACCTGACGTACTCCGCGAAATGCATCGTAAAACCTTGATCATACGGGGTTGGGTGCATCCCGAACTCCTGCCCCATCGCTATCAAGAAATCCCGCGGTTCGGTTCCAAGAGACTCGTGCACGGTTTTTGCCTCGGCAAGAGCGTATCTGCGGATCAGGTAGTCATCATCGATGCAGGATACGATCATCCTGGCGATCGGGTATGAGAGCAGTTCGAGTTATGATAACCTCAAAGGCGATGATGACACCCCAACACTTCAACTTGCCGCCAGTGGTAGCGGATGGATCATTCACTCGACGCTTTCGCGATTCTGCAGGCTGCAGATGTGAGGAACCTCTGAGTAAATATGCTTATGAGCGTTCTCTCGAACCAGAAGCCACCATCGCTCTTTTATATATGTTTAGCCTGCCATACTCTTTTTTAACTTTTAGATGGTGGGTTATGCCATCACCGATCTTTAAAACCGCTACTATCCCTTTCTCATCGATTATTATTTCGGCTGAGTTTTCCTCATTAAATATGTGGATTGTATTATCAGCATTTATATCAGCAAGCAGGCTCCAGCCTGAATACTTATCCTCAAAGATGCGGATGATCCTTCCATCATCGGATTTGCAGATTTTTGCACGTTCCGCCCAGTCAATACTTTGGTCATCCTTGAGATATTTTAAGAGCCTCTCACTATCGTTCCCCGGAACATTATCCCAGCTGAACAAACGCTCTTTTTCGATCCGATAATAGTTAAGCGGATGCGAAACTTTCATACACAGATTATCCGCGCCAAAGCAATTCCCATAAGTCTTCATCGTGCCACAGTCCGGTGTAGTGTATTCCCTTCCTGCGATGTGCTCGACTTGATATCTGGTCCGTGTTTCATCGAAGTCTGGCGATCCGCCAAACATGCGAACGACCCCATCCACATCCATGCCGATATTCAGCAGAAACGATGTGACTGCAAATCTTGCAGAATGTGGGAGATTGATACCCCCCTGCAGCATTGCGATCGCATGTCTGCTGCACGGAGGGAATGCATCTGGATGGACTGGGCCTTCGATTTCAAACTCATATCTCCGTGATTCAAGAGATTCTTTCACATCGTGGATATATTTTGATAATGCATCGCAGATTTCGGACGGGGTCTCAAGCGGCAGACCGTGCTGTATATGATCGCTGATCGCCTCCTGCAGCAGCCGGGTAAACTCACGCGTGAAAAGTGAAACCCATCCTCGATATAATCTTCTGTTCACCAGTTTCCATTTTGGATCGTGCATGCGGTGTGCATATCTGATATAATCTGTAAAATGTATTCTGAATCTCTTATCAGAATAATCGACGTGCATCCCGAATTCCTGCCCCATTGTTAGTAGGATATCTGATTGCTCGGTTTTAAGAGACTCGTACACGGCTTTTGCCTCTGCAAGAGCATATCTGCGGATTAGATGATCGTCATTGATGCATGATACAATCATTCTGGCAATCGGGTATGATAACACTTCAAGTATCTTTTCCTGACTATCTATATCAATATTCTTCTCGATCCCACCTTCGTATATGTATATCTTGCCGTTCTTCTTTTCAACTCTTAAGTCGTGAATTTCTTCATCACTGATTTTTAAGGTCGCTTTTCCCCTATTCGCATCGATCGTTATTTCGACTGAATGTTCATCTTCAAAGATGCGGATGGTTTTGCCGCCGTCTATTTTGCGGATTTCTGAAATCTCCGCCCAGCCAATATTGTGGTACTTCACGAGGTACGCCAAGAGTCCCCCACTATCTTTTCCAGGGACATTGTCCCAGCTAAACAAGTATCTACTCTTGATGGCATGAATCACCCGCTCCATGCCACGATGGCGGGCGCGGGCGTAACCACGCTTATTTAGGAGATCTGGAATGGTGATTCCCAGTTCTCTGACATACGCAACAGCGTCCGATGTGAATGGGTAGGTTACAATGTAAGGATTAGGCGTCATGTTCGATGTGTGTTCATCGGTGGGTTTTAGATAGACTCTCTCACCCCCCTTACAGGATTATGAGAGTACACGGGCGAGGTGCCGCCGCCATCCACGATCGCACCATTTGCCGGAATGTTATCGTCGCCGATACCGCGGTCGATCAATGTTACGGCAATAATCCGATCGCAATCTTCGTCGCTGATCGGAATCTGATACCAGTGAGGGCAAGCGGCATCCGGTTCCAGTCCACACTCCCGGTATTCCGCACCTGCTGGCACGTTTTTCAGGGTGAATGCCGGCGGGATTTTAGATCACCCCCTAAGAACCTTCTTGAAGTACTCCAGATACCTCTTTGCCATAACTTCCCTTGAAAAATGCTCTTCGACGCGTCTTCTGCACTCATAAGGATCGATCTCGCTTACTTTATCGGCAACGATGATCTCCTGCATCTCATCTAAAGCATCGCAGAGAAA
>JAUVEF010000021.1 GCA_030594905.1 Methanosarcinales archaeon | reverse complement strand
AGCGTTGAAGAGATTGTGACCGCAAGCGGCGCAAGGTTGCTAACCATCGTGTTTGCGATCTGGTTCTGGACATCGGGTGGGGCTTTCCCTCCATCCCACTCGCTCTTGATCCGGGTTAGATTCTCCTCATCCGAATAATAGTCTGAATATCCTTCGAACCGGATGTGCCCCACATTTGGACTTAGATAGTTGATTGAGAACGCATATTCGACCCTCAAAACCGTCTTCTCGCCAAACGGAGTCTGTTTCGGCAGAATTGTGGTATTCTTCAGACTGATGTCATAGTTGATGTTGATACTCTTCTGCTTTTTGACCTCTTCAGGGGTCACGTATGTCTTGGATTCGATCTGTGTCACTTTGAAGTTTACGATCATTTGCCATCTCCATTAACTGTCTTTTCATTTCTGTTCATTGCCACCATTCCTGTCCGGACGAGTTCTCTGATCCCAAATCGTTCCAACATCTCTCTGATTGCCCTCGCCTTTCCCCGGTCACCCGTAACCTCGATGATCAGGGTTTCTGTACCGACGTCGATGATCTTTGCACGGAATATATCCACGATCTGCATGATCTCAGATCTCGTGGTCGCATCGGCAGAGACCTTGATCAAGACCAGTTCACGGTCCACAGATTCTGATGCTGGGAGATCGCATACCGAGATCACATCGATCAGCTTGCCGAGCTGGCTTGTCACCTGTGCAAGCACCCGGTCATCGCCCCGGACAACGATCGTCATCCGCGATATCTCCGGATCTTCAGTCATGCCGACCGCAAGACTCTCGATGTTAAACCCGCGTCTGCTGAACAGACCCGAGACACGTGCAAGCACGCCGGGTTTATTGTCTACGAGTACTGCAAGCGTATGTCTCATCCTGTCACCTCCTGTTCAAGGATCTCGTTGATCGCAGCGCCAGCCGGAACCATTGGGAATACGTTCTCTGTGGGATCAACCACGAAATCGATGATCGTTGCCCGATCTGCCGCAAGCGCCTCTGATATCGCAGAAGGTACTTCTGACGGCTTCTCTGCACGGATGCCAATCGCACCATACGCTTCTGCCAGTTTCACGAAGTCCACGCTCCCGGTCAGTTCGGTGTGCGAGTATCTCTGGTCAAAGAAGAGTTCCTGCCACTGCCGAACCATCCCGAGATAGCCGTTGTTGAGTATCGCCACGATCACGCGGATATCGTTCTTGACGACGGTTGCAAGCTCCTGTGAGTTCATCTGGAATGAGCCGTCGCCAGCGATATCGATGACAGTCCGGTCCGGACATGCGACCTTCGCACCCATTGCGGCAGGGAATCCGTAACCCATTGTGCCAAGCCCGCCTGACGTGATGAACGTGCGCGGATGTTCGTACTGGAAGTACTGGGCTGCCCACATCTGGTTCTGTCCGACCTCGGTCACGATGATCGCATCGGGACATGCTTTGTGGATCTCCTTGATCACGTACTGTGGCTTGATCACCGTATCGCTCGGAGTGTACTGCAACGGGTATTCCTTCTTCCATGCATCGATCTTCTCGAGCCATGCCCCTGACCTGGATTTGCCCGGTTTCTCGCGCAGATGCGAGAGCAACAACCGCAATACCTCTCTGGCATCCCCGATGACCTTCAGATCGACCCTCACGTTCTTCCCGATCTCTGCCGGGTCGATATCGATGTGGATGACCTTTGCATGGGCTGCAAACGCATCGATCTTCCCGGTCACACGGTCATCGAACCTCGCGCCGATCGCGATCAAGAGATCCGACTCCTGCACCGCATAGTTGGCATATCTGGTGCCGTGCATGCCGAGCATCTCGAGTGAGAGTGGATGGGACTGTGGGAATGCTCCGATGCCGAGCAGTGTCGTTGTCACGGGAGCGTTGATGGTTTCTGCAAGTTTCAGCAGTTCTGATGATGTATTTGATATGATGACGCCGCCGCCTGCATAGATGATCGGTCGCTCTGCCTGCAGGATCATGGATGCGGCGCGTCTCACCGCATCCATATCGACCTTAGTAACAGGATTGTAACCGCGCAGATGCACGGTTTCAGGATATTTGAATTCAATCTCGTCGGTTGTGATATCTTTTGGCAGATCGATCAGGACAGGTCCTGGTCTTCCTGTGGACGCGATGAAGAACGCTTCTTTGACGATTCGCGGGAGGTCTTCCAAGTCTTTTATGAGATAATTGTGCTTTGTGATCGGAAGCGTGATCCCGGTGATGTCAGCCTCCTGAAAGGCATCGTTCCCGATCATGGGTGTCGGAACCTGACCTGTGATTGCGACAATCGGGACTGAGTCCATGTAAGCGTTTGCGATGCCGGTAACAAGGTTTGTGGCTCCAGGACCTGATGTTGCGAGACATACTCCGACCTTGCCGGTTGCTCGTGCGTATCCGTCCGCCGCATGTGCTGCGCCCTGCTCGTGCCGCACTAAAATGTGCCTGATGTCGGCATCGTACAGTTCGTCGTAGAGCGGTAGCAATACTCCACCGGGGTATCCAAAGATTGTGTCTACCCCTTCGTTATGCAGGCACTCGATCAATGCCTTTGCGCCAGAGATGGTTGCATCTTTCACGGTTCTTTCCCTCCTTTTCAATTGAAATACTGTTTTTAACGAGATAAAGGATGTGGTCTGGTGCTATGATGGTGTCAAATATGCGTACTTATTATATAAAATAGCAGTGATGGTTTAGTGATGTCTGAGACTTTTTGTTATTTTCTGGTTACGCCGGATTGTCTTATGTAAGCACAACCGCCAAAATGGGTCACCATCGATCTGAAAAGTCATATATGCCGTTAATCTGCGTAATATGTGTTAATCTGTGGCAAATAAAACTTTCAGCCACAGATGAACACCGATTTCACCGATTTCGCCAATCCAATCGTACCACTGCCTGCAGGATTTGTATCATGTTTTTCAACCGACCAGAAGAAATTAGGAAGTCGCACACATCGCGTTTATCAGCAGTTCATTATATTATTAACTTAACAGAAAAACTCTGCAAAACCGATATCGAGCGGCTGAATGGATGTTTAATCGGATAAAGCTTGGGTTCACGGTCACGGAAGATGCCGGAGAGCCACAGCGGAAGGCTTGCCTCATCGGCAGAGGTCATAACCGATATCATTGACCACCTCTCTGGTTCGCGGTTTTCTAGGGTCGCCCCCGGACACGGGGGGTTCGGATCAGGCTCCTGCGGACACCAATACTTATATACTCTACCCATCACATTAGTTATATAGTGGGAGTGTGGCAGGATGTCAGTTATAATAGTAGAATCTTCCACCGCAACCGGATACGGGGGTTAAATCAGTGGATACAAAACAGCGGGATAAAGACCGAACCGTTAATGATCCTATACAGAGAGTCAGCCCTGTCGGGCGATTCTGTGGCAGGATAACCAACGCAACACATAGGGGGGGATACAACATGAATATACTGAACAATATGTCAGTCAACAAGAAATTGATGGCTGGCTTTGCGCTTGTGCTGCTTCTGACAGCCGGTCTGGGGGTCACTGCGTATTTGCAGGTAACGACCATGAACAACGCCGCCATGCTGATAGAGACGGCTGATGGAATCGAGATCAACGTACTCGAAGCCAGACAGCAGGAGAAGAACTACCAGTTAAGAGAGCGTCAAGTAGAGCTTGATCGACATGCAGAAGTAATAACGCACCTGAAAGCACACGTCGGTGAAGCGACAACACTCATCACAAAAAGTGCTGATAAGACACTTCTCGCAGAGGGTGAATCAGGTGTCATTGCTTATGAGAGCGCGTTTGCCGAACTGGTGAAGGAGACGCGGGCGATGCGCACAATTGAGGATAGGTGTGCAGTCGATGCAAGAGCGATTGAGAATGGCATCGAGGGTGCAACTTATCTTGACAGCGCGGAATCCGCGGGACTGTTACTCGATCTCCAGATAATCAGGCGTGATGAGAAGAACTTCATCATGCGCCACGATGCGGAGTATGTTGATGACATGAAGGGTGCAATAAGCACACTTCAGGCAGCAATTGATGCATCGGCTCTTACTGCTTCGGACAAGAGCGCGATCAAGAGAGCGGTTGGGGTGTACCAGGCAACGTTTATGGAACTTGTCTCAATAATAAACAGTATCGATGAATACGTTGCCACCACCGGTCCGCTGGTAACCCACGGTAGGGCGGTTCAGATGGTTGCACAGGAACTGGCATTGGGCGCACAAACAGACGCGGCTGCCGCAGCAGCAAGCGCGAAGTCTGCGGTTGTTGTGTTTGTTGTGATCGCAATCGTTCTTGGGATACTGATCGCAACTGTAATCTCAAAGTCGATCACAAATCCGCTAAACGAGGTCATGATCGGCGCAAACAAGATCAGGGACGGCGACTTTGGATATGACATCAAGGTTGATTCGAAGGATGAACTCGGAGATCTTGCACGCACGTTTGGCGAGATGAAAGAGAATATACAATCGATTGTTGGTGAAACTGAACGAATTTCAAGAGAAGCCGCCGGAGGCAATCTGACCGTGAAGCCAGAGATCGAACTTAAGGGCGACTACGCAAAACTCGGAAATGCCGTTGACGGTCTGGTTGGCGTGCTATCCAACGCGATCACCGACTCAAGAAATGTCGGCGAGAAAGTGCTTGCAACAGCGCAGGGACTCTCATCAGCCGCAGAGGAGATGAACGCGGGCATGGAACAGCTTGCATCCTCCTCCCAGCAGGTTGCCGAGGGTTCGCAGAAACTGGCAGAACTTGCGCAGACCACGGCGCGGGATGTCGAGGAAGTGGCATCGCAGATCGAACAGACATCCGCAAACGCAAGCAGCTCAGCCGAGAAGGGGCAGAACGCGGTCGATGAAACACATGAGGTTCAGGAAGCCGCCCAGAAGACGCTCGACGGTCTTGCGCAGATCCAGGAAGGTGTCGCGAAGACCTCAGAGACCGTTTCTGAGATGAACTCCGCGATTGAGAAAGTCGGTGAGATGGGCGAGGTCATCACTGATGTGGCAGGTCAGACCAATATGCTCGGACTTAACGCTGCAATCGAAGCAGCCCGTGCTGGTGAGGCAGGCAGGGGCTTTGCGGTTGTTGCGGACGCTGTCAAGAACCTTGCAGAGAAGGTCAAGGAAGCAGCAGGCGAATCCGGTATGGCGATTGAGCATATACAGGAATCCGGCGAAAATGCGATCGGTGCGACCAGTACGGCGGTAGATGAGGCAACGCAGGGCGGAGAACTGCTACACGCTGCACTGGACGGAATCACTAAGGTAGTAGGGTCGATCGACGAGGTTAACGCGATGGTGCAGGAGATCGATTCCGGCGCCAAGAACGCAGCCGGGGTCGTGAAGAGTGTTGTGGCAGGAATGGACGAGGTTGCAAGCATATCAGAAGAGAGTGCGTCCGCCGCAGAAGAGAGTTCAGCAGCGGTGCAGCAGCAGACATCTGCGATCGAGGAACTGACATCAGAGACACAGGTGCTCACCGATGTGGCACAGGATATGATGAACGAGCTTGGCAGGTTCACGGTGCGAGAGTAAGGAACGGAGGTATGGGAAATGGTTGAAGCAGACGTATCGTCGGATGAAGCAATACTTGTCATATTCACGCTTGCCGACGGGCTATATGGCGTCAATGTCGATCAGGTGCGTGAGATCACGAGTATGCGCGATACCACGCCGGTGCCGAACGCGCCGTACTTTGTGAACGGCGTCACTAATCTCAGGGGTCAGGTAACAACGGTTACCGACCTCCGGAGAAGGTTCGGATTGGAAGAGTCTAAACGGAACGACAACACCCGGATCATTATCGTCGAGCCGGATGGCGTCCCGATCGGTATGGTTGTGGACTCGGTGAGTGAAGTGCTGCGGATGCCGGCAAAGGATATAGAGCCAGTGCCTGAGCTTGTGACTGAGTCAGGCGGTAGCGGCATCGATGCAGAATACATCAAGGGCGTCGGTAAGCTGGATGGTGGAAACCTCCTGATCCTGCTGGATCTTGAGAAGGTGCTTGCAGCGGCGTAGATGTGAGATGTGGTTTTTTTAGCCCGCGGATCCGGGGCAGAGGGGTCCGCGGGGATTATTCTTTTCTTTTCGTAAAATAGACTCCACAACCCCTTGGAAACAATTTCCGTTAAATTTCCGTTGAACGGATAGTTCATAATATGCTGATCTCTTGCCGGTCCCTCTTGAACCAGCATCTTCATGTCGATCAATGATCTCAGGTCGTTTATCGCGGTTTTATCTGTCGAAAATAATTGGCTCTTTGATATCGCACGTTGTGGTGAATAAAATCGCGATCCCTAAGCACTTAATTCCACACCGGCAGGATTCCTCTACTAGACGTTTCGCACCCGTGGATTGTCAAAGAGCTGTTTTTTTGCCTCAGCTAAACACATACACGAGATCAAAGAGCAATTATTGACCCCCCGGGCACAATACGATCAGGCGCAGATATGGGGGAAGCAACTTGATTCGCGGATTGACACTGAGATGCAGGCTCGGAAGCCCGCGGTGCACCACATCCAAATGGTTGGATATCCTGATGTCCTGGGCGACGTGGTACCACACTAGCACAGGCAGGGTTATGCGAATTTCGCCCCAAAAACCGAGAAACGCCAAAAGAACATAGTCCCGATTATTGGCATCCATGCCAGCTACGCCGGGCGGTGCTCCAGTTCACGAAGAAAAACACCTGCGGTCATGGTGTCGCCCATGCCGACTGTGGTTATCGGGCTTTCGCAATGGAGCGATGGTGCAACGCATACTGAGTAGCCGTTTAATTGTAGATGTACGCCGCCGTTGACCGGTTCTCCATGAAAATACTCCTGCACGCTTGAGCATTCGCGAACCCCCGCGTCATTCGGTTGCAGATTCATGATTGCGGCGTGTGCTGATGTGATGTTGGCGTGTCCGGCCATGGCAAGCGCACCAGATGCTGACGCACCAAAGTTCAGTGCATCAATCTCGGATCGCGCATCTATATATGCCGGATCAAAGACGCTTACAATAAAATCTCTTGTGTGAATGCATAATCTCGATATCCCAAGCTCGGAAATCAATTTAACCGACCTTTCGATGATGTTTCTTGCTGAAGTGTCTGCATCATCCTTCAGGAACTCCTCTTCGTTCATGCCGATGCTGTCCACGATCTCCGAGAGGCGAGTGATTATAAAATCGGTGATGCTGCCGTCCAGGAAGTCGCCGGATTCAAAATGTATTCGAAAATTTGGATTTATTGATTTCCAACGTTCCAGATGATCAATAATCGGCTGCAAACAGTCGATGTACGTGGATCCATCAGGATACGTATTGCGAAGCAGATGGAAGCCTGAGATCAATGCCCCGTCCATTTCTTTGATATGTGCAAGAGAATAATCCCGAAACGCGTCATCCATGTACAGAGAGATGTTTTTTGGATCGTACGTCGCTATGATGCGGTTGTTATTCGGCACGCTGATCGTTTTGCCGCAGAGTGTGACCTTATCCCCTTTCTTGAAGTCGAAGACATAGTGCAGGGCATCCTCCTCGCAGCCAACTGTGTCCCCTGGTTTTAGCAGGGAAATACCTCCGTCTTTGTAAACCGGGATCCGTATCATCTCTCCTGAGAATAGATCAACCTGTTTTCTCGACGGGCACGCAACATTCGGGATCACCAGCGATGCTCCGAGATTTGACAGGACGTCCGCGGCGATACCGGCGTTTCCGCCCAGACGCAGCACCGGTTCGTCTGTTAGCAGGGTCCGAATCGTAGACTCCGGGATGGCATCAGGCGTCTCGACCAGAAACTCGCCCCCTGTTCCTTTCTCCATGTGTATCAGAAGAAGCGCAAGAAGGTCGCTGGTGATGTTGATCCGGTTCGGTGGATTTTCAACCAGATGCTTAATTTCAGTACCAAGCTCATTTTTCTCAATATACTCGGTGATCTCAGCACCGCCAACTGCGCATACTGAGTCTATATTGACGTTGTAGCAGCAAATCACATTCATAAAGACCCTCTTGCATTGCCGCCATTATTGTTATAATCCTTGCCATAATTATCGCCACCCAGATATACGGTGCAGCCTGCGCCCTGCCCGATCCCTTCGTCGATGCGCACATCCAGTTTGCTGACACGGTGGTCGCCAGTCTCGATCATGCGGGCAAGTTCGCCTGCAACATACACGCACAAGCTCTCGGCACTCGTTGAATCGATAGGAATAAAGGCAATATCCTCTATCGGTAGCTGGTATGTCTTTTCGCCAATAATGATGACCACATTATCGTTATTCTTCGTGATATGGAGGCGAGGATCCTTTTCTGCTACGATGACGTGGTGATCGAACTGGCTGCATATCTGCGCAACCATCTCCTTCAACAGTTCAAAATCGATGATAAACTCTCCTGTGCGCATACCGTGTGCTCGCACGTTCACTGCGTATGTATGTCCGTGCAGCCTCCCGCACTTCGGATGATCTGGTATCAGGTGACATGCAGAAAACCTGAGTTTTGCCATCCAGCCGTCAAGTTCAATCCACAAAACATTGCCTCCCTGCTATGTGTGACATTTTAACGCCTACGTCAAGCCAGAATCTTCTTGATCTTTTCGGCGGCTTTATCAAGTTCTACAAGAACAAGTCCGAGACCCGCGTCAGGTGGTGTAAGCGCCACGACCAGTGACTTTGATCCGGCTCCGACCGCAATCAGCTTCCCATCGTTCGATTCAACGATCAGCCGATCCGGCACCCCCTTTTCCAGCTCGGTGGATGCAGTTTCCGCAGCACCAAGCATCGTTGCCGACATAGCGGCGAACACCTCCGCGTCACCGTTTGGCATGTGCGATGCCATAAGCAACCCGTCGCGGCTTGCAATCACGCTCGATTCAATTTCTCCAGTATTTATAAGACCCAATAAAACTTTGTCAAGCATCTCAGGTATCGTCATGGTAACGCCCCCGTTAAATCAAAGCGTATACTACATTCTCCGGTTTTTTCGTAATTGTCTGCATCCTTGTGTCCGCCGATGACGTTCTGGCTGAGTATGTTCTGTATAAGGCAGGTTGCAAGAATGCCGACCGGACAGACCCTTGTTGGGGGGATGCCAGTCATCTCACGCACATCCATTCCAAGATAGTGCTTGCAGTTTAGCGTTGTTAATATCAATTTATCATCTTCAATAGTCACCTGAACATCATCGGCACTAACGCCGCGTTCGAATAACAACTGCAACTTCTCGATATCGGTCAGAGTGCTCAGGTCAGTACCGGCTGCAAGATATTCGATGATACTTTTTCCGTATCTATGAGATAAGTTCCGGATGATTGCCTTATAGCCATCTCCGAACATTATCTGAGCAGATACCATAAACCCCCTTGAGATGATCATCTCCGACTCGATGAATCGATCAGTAGATTTCTGTATCTTGTCCATCGATTCCACTACCATATATGTTATTCTGGTATTTACTAATACATAACAGTTTCGTAGGTCCGGGGTAGACTAAGAAGACGCGAGTAATCACGTCTTCTTAGTCTACCCCGCAAATCCGCAAACGTTATTTATCATCACGAGAAAAATATTGGTAGGAGAAATGTATATGGATGGAACTATTCGAGCTAATATTAGTTTGGGATTGCATGTTGCAATCGTATTAAAAAATGACCAAAAAACAGGTAAACTCACAACAGGAGTTGTTCAACGCATACTAACGAATTCTCGGACACACCCATACGGAATTAAAGTTCGTCTTGAAAGTGGTGAAATAGGCAGAGTGAAAGAAATTGTAGATAAGAAAGTTTAGAGATTTTCAAAAAAAAATCAACTTTTGCGTACCCCCTCCCAGAGAGAATGACTACAATTGTTAAACATAATAACCATCTACGTCACTCTCTTGTCTTGGTCCCATATAACCAATGTAACCAAAGCAAACTATAAGCGCCACCAGAACACCATAAACATTTTTTTGTGCTCCATCTTTATTCCTCCAGTTCACTGTTTTGCCTTTGTCGTGCCCGCACCGACACCCACGAAGATGAGCGCCAGAGCACCGATTCCCGAGATATGTTCTGCTAGCAACTCGCCTCTCAGATAACACATTGTCCCACCAATAAAAAGAACCGTTCCCAGTATCACCAGCAATTCGCTGATCTTTGTTCTCATTTTTATTCACCACACTTTATTTATTGATTATTTCCCAGATTCCGGTGCCGGATATTATGGCAATTGCTATAATTGCAGAAACCAGGGGGCAAATCATTGCAGAAAACAACACGAAGAATGCTGCTAAGATAGCAATTACACCTTCTTTTTTTTCATTCATGTATATTTTCATCTGTTTCACCGCCTTTCACGCTATCGTCGTTGTAATCCGCTCCTTGCTCAGATATCTGGTCATGTAGCTTATGAGTGCCAGCAAAAGCACAGATACGATGAGCATCCCCCCAACCACGGCCCCTGAAACAGCATGGCCTCCGCTAATCACATTATTATTAGCAAGCGAGAACGCGAGAAATATCGCTGCAAATATCGAGATGTTCAGGATCTGGTTTTCACGCATTCCGAGCAGTAAGTGACCGAACCCCAGGAGACCCACGGCGACAGCTATGAACGCCGGGACAACGAGAACGATATGCAGGAAAACGGCAGGCGATGGTAGCAGGATCGTTGCCGAGAAGACGTTTGCGATCAGAGTTATCAAAGCAGCCGTCAGCAGTGCGATCAGATATGCAGGAATTGTAACGCCAATTACTTTTCCTGCCCATATTCGCCTCATGCTGAGAGGTGTGCACAGCAACGTTTCTATGATACCTTCCCTCTTCTCATTGAAAAAAACCTTTCCTGAGAACATATATGCCATGAATATGCCCAGCATCAACACAAAATAGAAAAGCAGGTTATTAAATTGGTCAAACACCAGAGATTTCTCAGCAGTCTTGATAACCGGTACCGTCATCACACTGAACC
>JAUVEF010000067.1 GCA_030594905.1 Methanosarcinales archaeon | reverse complement strand
TCCCCGTCTCTGTACAGACATAGCCGAACTTTGTCACCCTCGAGATCGATCTGCTTTGCTTCGAGCGCGTATCCCCCACCAAGATTCCATTGTTCACCCATCACAAGAGTCTTTATGTCATTACCGCCGGGTTCTGCACACGCGCATCCCACAAACACCAATAAAAGCAAGCATACCATCACAGCTATTTTATTCCTGAATAAATTTTCCATCGAAACCACCTGTTGAGTAACGCTCTTTCATCCGCCATAAACTTTGTGCACAGGCTTTCGTGCTTGATTCATCCAGCCACCCCGAACGTCGGACGCGCCCGGGTCCAGTCACCATCGCGGTCCGTATCAAGCCCATCAGTCCGCCTCTGCCATGACTCACCTTCGGTCGAATCCGTGTAAGCGATACTCCGGTCAATTTCCTCTCCATCACGATACAAAAGCACCTGCCCGCCACTGTTATCGAGCTGTATCTCCTTTGTCAGGTAATATCCATGTGCATCGATCATCTTTCCCGCCGGAATCTCGTGCGCGTCACCATCCTCATTCCTAATAACCCAGCCGCCAATATCGACCGACTCATCGCCGTAGTTGTACAGTTCTGTAGTCTCGTTCCCGCGATCACGCCCGATTGGATTTGGCATCAGTTCGTTCACGACGATTCTTGTGGCGACGACCGGATCTGTGGCGGGTGTCGGGTCTGGTGTCGGCGCAGGAAACTGTTCCGGCACATCATCGACCACATCACCTGGCGCGCCTATGTCTACGCCTGCAACTGTCAGCAAGAAATCGCATTCTGCAAAGTTGTCAGACGGATCCCGGCAGGTCACCGTGACGCTGTGCTGCCCCGCCTGAAGCGGATTGTCCGGGTCAAAGAGGGCGCTTTTCATGTCGTCGTCACCGATGATATGCCCGGAGATCCACCCATGATATGGACCGATCACGGATATGCGCAGCGTCGAAATATCGATCCTTTCATCGAAAAAGACGACAACATCATCGTTTGCACCAATCAGATCACTGACAATTGTTATTTCAGGAGGGTTTCTGTCAGGGATCGAATTTTCCTTTCCGGGCGTGCCGATACGCCCGCAGATATATCCAAGCGAGGTGTACCAGTTATCGGGGTTTGCACCGTTTTCCAGAGAAATTCTTTCCATGGACTGCCCAACATCATCGTTCTTCCCGGCAAACCAGTTTCCATCACGGTTCACAACATCGATCCTCTTTGATAATATGGGAAAGCCATTGAAGAGCTGCAATACCTCGCCACTGTTTTTAAGTGTAAGATTTGTGATCTGGTCCGGTTTACAGGTCACAGCACCCTTACTTGCGATCAGGTAGTAGCCGTGCGACGGTATGATTGCGCCATGCTTGATGGTCACCGCTATACTGTCGTTTACCGCACCAGATCCCTTTGTAATCGTCCAGTTTTCGATGCAGATGGTGCGATCGAGCGTATTGTAGAGTTCGATGTACTCATCCCCATCCCACATCGCTTCGTTGATCACAATGTCCCACAACATCGGGTCGTGCTGATACAGGGTCTGCGGTGTTGGGGACAGGGTAGGGGACTGGGCGGACGTGGGGGCGGGCGCGGGATCGATTCCCGCATCAGTTCTTGCGATAGATTCTGGCGCCATCGTGTGCAAAACCGCGCGGGTGAGGTCCGATTCACTGATTTCAACCGTAAGATCAAGTAAACACTTTTTAGTATGTGGCAGCGTACGTTTCTGAGCTGCATTCACCGCAGAGTTCATTGAAGATGTTTTTATCCAGAACGAGACGTATTTTTCGGTGCCGGAACGTGCAAACACCTCGAGATCATACGTTCCTGGCGATATTAGGTCTGTAGCCCCGCACGTCCGGTTTCCGATCTTTGCGATGATCGTGGTGTGCCGGGGCGCGTGATCCCCGTTTATGCTCAGATTCCCATAAAAGCGGTAGGAGTTGATCTCTGTATCAGATTCATGATTGGGATGGTTTGCAAGCGCAATAATCACGATTGCTATTATTATCACTGAGCCGATCACGATGCCGATTCTTCGCATGTTGCGTGCAACCATGGCATATTGGTCAGGTATCTATCACTTATAGGTTACGGAAAAGCGAAGTATTTGAATTATTTATGTGTATTTGCCAGATTAAGTAACCATGGTATTCTAAAGCGTGACAGTCTCCATATCCCTGCCAATCGCAACATCGCAGCCACTACAGTAATTACGCACGATTTCCACCATCTCGTCCTCAAATCCCATTGTGTGCGGGTAGAGGTGCGTGAGAATGATCCTGCCCACCGATACTGACCCAAACATCTCGCCAAACGCCTGCGGTGTTGTGTGATTGGTCACGTCAGGTACAAAATCCGGAAAAGAGCACTCGTGAATCAGGATATCTGCGCCATCGCATAGCCTCTTGATGCTTTCGCACGGCTCGGTGTCTCCGGTGTACACCGCCCGCACCTGCCCGCGCTCATCGGCGATACCGTAGCCAAGCGACGGCAGCGCATGTATAGTCTCTGCGCAGACGATCTCGAACTTTCCGATCGAAACACGATCATTATCCGCCAGTTCTGTGACATTGATCCGCACCCGGTTTTTCATGTAGGGATACGCATCAAAAACCCTTGCAAGCCACTCATCGGTTCCGGAAGGTCCGTATATCGCAAGATCGTAGCTTTCGCAGAGCCATTTCGCTTTGATCAGGCTCATTACGTCCGCGACGTGGTCAAGGTGCAGGTGTGTGAGGAATACATGTTTGATCGCGGTGCAGTTGGTGAAGCCGGTAAGGCGCGGGAGAACACCACTTCCGCAGTCGAACAATACTGAAAATTCAGGGGATGTCAGATCGCCAAGCTCAACGAGCACGCCTGACTGCACCCGGTGTGGCTGCGGGATGGCAACACCGGTTCCGAGCAATGTTATCCTGATGGGCATGGTTGGTGACTACTTACGGGCAGGCGGCTTAATCTTAACCGCCCCTGAAAAGGATTATAACACCACACACAGATTCAGAGATATGTTCACCATCCTCACAGGTGCCCAGTTTGGAGATGAGGGCAAAGGAAAGATCATAGATGTATTGAGCAGTGATTATGACACTGTTGTTAGGTTTCAGGGCGGAAATAACGCAGGACATACTGTAATCGTCGGAGATGACACTTACAAACTCCATCTACTCCCGTCAGGCGTCCTGACAGGCGCCCGCCTCCTGATTGGTCCGGGCGTGGTTGTCGATCCGGAAGTTCTTATCGGCGAGATCAAGATGCTTGCGGACATGGGCATAAAAATAACACCCGAAAAACTCGGGATTGATGCAAAGACGAGCATCATCATGCCATACCACATAGAGATGGACAAGCTCCGGGAACAAAAACGAGAGAAGAAGATCGGGACAACCGCCCGCGGCATTGGATTTGCGTATATCGACAAAATATCAAGAGATGAGGTGCGGCTGGCAGATCTCGCCGACAAAAACGCGTTTTCAGAGATCATGGACGAACTTGCGCCGCAGAGGGAGCGCGCAATCGTCGATCTCGGAGGCGATCCCGACGTGGTGCGTGCAGGAATTCCGGATTATACCAAATACGGCGCCACGCTCAAGCCATATGTCACTGATGTCTCTTATGAACTGAACCGTGCGCTCGATTCTGGCGGGAACGTGCTTGCAGAGGGTGCGCAGGGTGCGCATCTCGATATCATCCACGGCACCCAGAAGTATGTGACATCGTCAAGCACTACCGCGGGTGGTGCATGCACCTACCTTGGCATCGGTCCGACGATGGTGGATCAGGTGGTTGGCGTGGTCAAGGCATACATCACACGGGTTGGTGAGGGTCCGCTGCCGACCGAACAGGCAGGCGAGATCGGAGACCGGCTCAGGGATGCGGGCGGTGAATTTGGCACCACCACAGGGCGACCCAGGCGGTGCGGCTGGTTTGATGCCCCGCTTGCACGAAAAGCGGTGTACCTCAACGCTTACACGAGCATCGCACTGACAAAGCTGGATGTTCTGACCGGACTTGATCCGATCAGGATATGTACCGGATATGAACTGGACAACGAGCGCATAGACTATCCACCTGAGCTTTCGTCCGATCTCGAGCGCTGCATCCCTGTGTATGAAGAGGTGGAAAGATGGGATCAGGATATTTCAGTTGTGGGGGTATTCTCAGATCTGCCGAATGCTGCACAGGATTACGTGCGTAAGATGGAGGAGATCCTCAAAGTCGATGTTAAAATGGTCTCAAATGGTCCGAAACGTAACCAGATAATCGTTCGCTAAAAGCGTAAGTACAACCGTCCGCCATCAGCCCATTCCATCCTCCAACGTGGGAATGGCTTTTGGTGGAATTTCCTGTGAGGTGTGGGGGCTGGAGCTTGGAAGAGCCATGTTCATCTGGACTGCACTGACTCCAAATTTTTAGATGATCTTGTTTACAAGTGTGTTTTTTGAACAACGTGTACATCTTTGAGTGAACTAATGAGAGTTAATTGTTCCATGTTTAACCGGGTTAACACTATGTTTAGCTAAAATAAACTATATATCAGGTATTCCACCTGACCTCCTGTAGGAGGGCTTACATAACTGTTCACAGCAGCTGTCGAAATGTGTCTAATGTGAAAGATTAACAAACCAGTAAACCGGATCATTGACCGAGTTTCGGATGGGAACAAAGCATATCACTGTACCTATCCAGAATAAATTGTGGTTATGCCATGAATCTCTACAAAACCTTTATATATCGGGTATTACACAGTTACATATATGACGATCCGCACAACACATGCACAACAGCATGGTGGATCGCAGTTTATACAGCACCAGGCATCTGAGGGGATGGACGGTGAACATCATTTGAGGAAAAGATATGAGATCCCGGCTCGACATCACGACCGACAACGACTGTCGGCACACAATCCGGTCAGGTGGAGCTGGCTGGAAGGACGTGTTGATCAGTTTTATCAATTCGGTCCCGGCACCCGCCCAAGAGTCCGGGGACTCACCCCACGCAAGGTCCCGGTTAATACTCACGACAGATGATGGCGAAGACATCATCATGGAATCGGAAGCCGCCAATTGGGCGGAAGTCATCATCCGATTCGTCGAGAACTTATCAACCGGGACCAAAAACCCCCCTGCAGAGTCAAGGGCAGCAGTGACAAGCTTGATACCGGATGCACCGCTTCCGGAGTCGTTATCTGTCCGTGAGCGCCTCGAACTCTTCTTGAAGTATGAGTATCCACAGGTGTGGTTTACATCCACCGACATAAAGAACCATTACGAGCGCGTCTATGACTCAATCAACCAGAGCACGGTCTCAACATACCTTGCCAGGATGTGTGCCCGGGGCGTTCTTGAGCGGCGGGGCAACCGGGTACAGCGGGAATATCGAGTGTACGAAACCGCAACGATCCCAGAGCACATTCTTCCGATTGCGCAGAGCGTTAACTAAAATCTTGGCTATTCACTGTTTTGTATGGGTGTTACAAGAATTTTGTTTGTGGTGTGAAGTACTTATTGTGGTGTTGGCATTGCCAAAACTGTGGTGCTGGAGTTATCCTTTCAACCAGTCCATAGGAACTAACGTACGACCATCTCGCCACTCTTCTACCAAATTCACATTTTGGATGTCACCCCACGCGCTTTCTGAAGCATGGTCAAGCACAATAATCTGAAGTCTGCCATTACTATTCTCTACAACAGATGACAACACTTTAAAGACTTTTCGCACAGCTTCTATGTCTTCATCTATCAATTCAGGATCTAATTCAGTGTCGTCTTCTCGAATTGCAAGTTTTTTTGGGAAATAAACCTGACTGGGTTGATCATAGACAATAAAAGTGGGAACCGGGTTTTGTTCCAATTCTAAAAAGAACTGATGTAATCCTAATGAAACAGCTATGTGGTACGAGAGCCAATTTGAACCGCTCCCAATTTCCCAAAGATAGTCTTCTCGATCGACCCCTTTGACCTTGATCATTAAATCAGTGATGGAAAGCGAAATTGGGTCGTTTGGACGTTCTGAATCTAAATACGGCAGAAGTTTTCCAGCATTCAGGCAAACCGCAGCTAAAGCTCGTTTAACCCTGTTATTGACCTGTCCTTCAGATATCTCTTTCTTCAATTCATCCACCCGATCTTTGAGTTCTCGAACTTCGATATCCAGCTTACGATCCTTGCCAATTCGAGTGTATGTTTGAAGAGATTGTTCTATATTCCCAATAAACCGCGATACCTTAAGTGAATCATATTGATACCGCTTTGCTTCATCCGATGACCTCTCCAATGCCTTCCTTCGTATTCTAATTCCTCGAAGTTTTTCAGTAACAATTTCGATATTGGATCTTACACGTTCAAACTCTCGATCGAATGCTGCAGGCACAGTATTGAATTCTCGGTACTGTCCTACCACAAAGTTGATATATAAGTAGCGTGCATATATATCAACTATGGTAAACAGCAAATCCGAAATAGACCCTAAAAAGGAGTTTTGCTCCAAC
>JAUVEF010000056.1 GCA_030594905.1 Methanosarcinales archaeon | reverse complement strand
GATCTCCTATGAAATCAAACGTCACATCGTCCGGAGGAACGATTCCCGCCTTTGCACCCATCTCAATACCCATGTTGCAGAGCGTCATTCTGCCCGACATCGAGAGATCTGCGATCGTTTCGCCGTAATACTCGATCGCTTTGTACGTTGCGCCACCTGCGCCGATCGTGCCGATGAGATGCAGTGTAACGTCCTTTGCGCTCACCATATCCGGGAGCGCGCCGTCTACCGTGATCCTGATCGACTGTGGTACCCTGAACCAGAGCTTTCCCGATGCAAAGACCTCTGCCATCTCGGTTGCGCCGATTCCTGTTCCAAACGCGCCGAGCGCGCCGTACGTGCAGGAATGCGAGTCTGCGCCGACGATCAGCATTCCGGGGCGTGCAAACCGCTCAGACATGACCTGGTGGCAGATACCCTCACCGACATCAAATAAGTTAGAGATTCCCTGCTTTTGCGCCCACTTCCGTATCATGCGCTGGAGATCTGATGTAGTCTCCTTATTCGACGGAACGATATGATCAAACGGGATCACGATCTTGTCAGGATTCCAGACCCGGCTTACACCCATCTCGGTAAACGCCTTCACTGCAAGCACGCTCGTCCCGTCGTGTGCCATTGCGCAGTCGATATCTGCGAGCACAAAGTCGCCAGCCAGTGCATCAGTGCCCGATGCCCGGCTCAGTATCTTTTCGCTGATTGTTGGGATGTTATGCCCCCTGCTTAATTTGCATCACTGTTCCCTCCGGTCTTCTCCAATGTCCGCGTATTTGAGCGTCTTTTTGACGCCCTGCTCCCAGTACTCGACCTCCTGCAGGTGCGCATACCCAAGCGCGCTCATCAGCCGGTGCACCTGCCCGAGCGTATGCTCAGGTACGAACAGGATCGCTTTCTTCGGACATACATCCGCGCAAACCGGAGCCCCGCCGCACAGATCACACTTAAACGGCGTATCTATGTCAGAATGGACAAAAATTGCACCATCAGGACAAGAAACAACGCATGACTGGCAGGAGATGCATCGTTCGTCGTCGATTGTCACGACACCGTTATGAATAGCGATTGCATCCACAGGACAGCTATCCCTACACTTTGGCTCCTTGCACTGCTTGCAGAAGATCGGCATCCGGACAACCGGGTGCGGATACAGCGAGATGATACGAATTCTTGATTTCTTCGGGTTGTTTGAGCCGGACGCGTGGATTGCACAGGCAAGTTCGCACAACCTGCACCCTGAACACCTTTCCGGTACGACTGTGAGCCTTTTCATTATGATGCGATTCCTTATTCTTTGGATTCCTTACGCCACCTGTATCCGGACAGGACCTAGCGCACCCGCATATTTTTTGCCGCCGAACGTAAAGGTAACGGTCACATCTGCGATCTGAAACACTCCGGATGCGGACGTTTTGACATTCCACATCTGTTTTGCGGCCTCTCCTGGCGAAAGCGAACCGAATTTCAGCTTTGTTTTCTTCGCACGAACCGTATCAGGAAATACGGCGGTCACCACAAGATTCTGGTACGGTTGCTTGTTAAAGTTCTTGACCCATACATCAATCGTGCCTTTAGTGCCCGCTTTCATCTGCGAGGGCGCGCATTTGACAAACTTGACGACCTGGGCGGTCTGCAACATGGTAACTCCCGCGCCAGCGCCACCCGAGCTACCCGCAACGCTACCGCCTGCGCCAGCACGCTCTGCCTTCTCCTTTTTGTTTAGGTAGACACCAACCCCGAGCAGGGCGAGTGATACAGGCAGAATGAATATCGCGTTGTCGGTGAGAATATCGATAGGGGTCTTCTTGATCTCTCCGGTCGACGCCCCAATGGTCAGGGGATCATCCGACATCTCAGTGATCAGCCAGATCCCTTCGGTATTCTCGAGTCTAAAATACTTGGTCACCGCCTTCGCGCCTGCGACATTGTCAGAATTCGGATGATATTCAATTTCAGTGTAATTCGCAATCACCACGGCTTGATTGCCTGAAACCGTCTGGTTTAACGTGATATTGGCAATATCCGTGTTCGCCACATTCTCCACGCGATCCCATGTCAGCATGAGGTAGCCTTTCGACATATAGCCACTGTTCACGACACGTGACGCTGTTACATAGTCATTTTCGCTTTTTGCTTCAAGATAAGTCCGAACGTTTATCGATTCAATGTCCTCTGACTCAACGCAGCCTGAACATATCAACCCCAGCAACAGTACCGATACAGTCAACACAAACGCGGTGAACTTCGTTTTATCGATATTATAACCCCCCTTCCATAAAATGAAAAATGAAACGTTGACCCGGGAAGTGGGGCAACATTTCATCCTCAAACACTCAAGACTGTAACCACGGCATCATCGCACGGAGTTCAGACCCGACTTCCTCGATCAGATGTTCCTTCTCCTTGCGTTCAAGCGCGTTTAGTACAGGGCGCCCTGCCTGGCTCTCAAGAATCCATTCCTTTGCAAACTCGCCGGATTGGATTCTGTCAAGTGCTTCATACATAGCGTCCTCGGATTGCTCGTTGATGATCTTCGGACCGACCGTGAGCCCGCCGTACTCTGCGGTGTTTGAGACGAGATCCCACATCCTTAGAAGCCCACCCTCGTGGATCAGATCAACGATTAGCTTCAGTTCATGCAACGTCTCGAAATAAGCGATCTCTGGCTGGTACCCCGCCTCAACAAGGATTTCAAACGCCGTTTTGATCATGCAGGTAACACCGCCACACAGGTCAACCTGCTCTCCGAAGAGGTCGGTCTCGGTCTCCTCGGCAAACGTTGTCTCGATCAATCCCGCTTTCGTGCACCCGATTCCTTTCGCATAAGCAAGCCCGATCTCCTTTGCATTGCCGGTCGCGTCCTGATATACTGCAAGCAGCCCTGGAACGCCGTTACCTTCCTCAAACATCACGCGAACCATGTGTCCGGGCGCCTTTGGCGCAACCATGAAGACATCAACATCCTCTGGCGGTATGATCTGATTGTAATGGATGTTAAAGCCGTGTGAGAACACGATTGCGTTACCTGGCTCGATCCCTGGCTCGATTGCATCTCTGTAGACCTGTGGCTGGAGTTCATCAGGAACGAGGAGCTGGATGATGTCTGCCCGAGCTGACGCATCCTCTATCGTCGTTGGCTCCATGCCAGCCCCCTTCACCAGTTCCCGTTCGCGCTGTATCCACGGTTCATCACCGCTTTTAAGCCCGACGATCACATTCAATCCGGAATCCTTAAGATTCTGCGCTTGTGCATGACCCTGGTTCCCATATCCGATCACCGCGATCGTCTTACCCTTCAGAACGCCAAGGTCTGCGTCATTGTCATAATATATTTGCACCATATACGTACCTCGTTGTTATCCGTTGATTCGGATCGTATTAATTCTTTTGTGCATCTTTATCAATTGCTTGATGGTGGGCGTGGGGTATAAGTAGAAAGACAATTCAGCAATATACAAACCAAACGGAGGTGAAATATATGTGTAGTGTTGGCGATGTTGTCGGTCTCGACGTGCAAACGCTCTCAACGATCGAGTATGAATGTCTGGACTGTAACAACAAGTTCAAGGGAATCGGAAAGAGGGTCAAGTGCCCGACATGCAAATCAAGCAATGTCCATAAAATTGGATGAGTTCGTCCGGATCGGTTTTGATGAGATTCTGTATCTCTCTGGGAAAGACGGCATAATCGGCGTCGTGAAAGCAGGCGCTGGTCAATGGTTCATCGAAACCGATGAAGAAGAGATTGCACTCTTCACCGAAGAGGATGATCTCTTTGTTGCGTCGGGATTTGGCACAGATGAGCAGATCGTTAAGGGAATTGGGTGTATGCTGTACCTGGTGCGGGACGTTGGCTCTCCATTAATCGTTCTTCCGAAGGATCATCCAGCCAGCGGCAGACTCAAGATCGTTGTCTCTGCAGGCGCTGAGACCACCATCCGTTGCGATATTACACCTGGGACGCACCCGGAACAGGATGTGCTATGCGGCGGCGGCGAGTTTGACGGGGTGCGGATTACCGGGGTCGTGGGTGGCGTGCGGCTGCACAACATCGACCCGGGTAAGATTGATATACGGACATCGAAGATATAAGAATCATGAGCGGAAGTATAGCGGCTGGAGACACAGTTCAGTACGGTGCTACCGGCACGATCGGCAAGGTGAAACGATTCGACCAGCGGGATCATGAGACATGGGCGCTTGTTGACAGTAGCGATCTGTGGTATAAGATAGATACACTCAAAGTTCTCGAAGGTGAGGTTGAAACAAAGGAATGGGATAAAACACTGACGCTTGACGAACTTAAACAAGCTACCGAGCGCAATGTGGATCGAATTAGCCGTGTTCAGGAAATACTGGAAGTAGAACTGTGTGAGAGCGGCGGATGAAACCGCGTATCTGTGTTATCATCCACGGTCCCGAGATTATCGATTCAGGTGGCGCGCGCCAGGTGCTGGACGTACTCGTAGAGCATTATGATATTACCGCGCTTCTTGGCGGGACGATGGGACGTACCGCGGTCATCGATGCATATCTTGAAGACCGGATCGATATTACCAGAAGGGTGGGTCTAAGCGAGGCGATTAATTCATTGCAGGGCGTGGACGCCACCTTCCTGCTGAATCGCGGAAAGACCACAGGTAGCGGGATTGCGTTTTGCAGGATCGTTGTGTCGCGCACGAAACATATCCCCATCATCCAGATCGAACGCCCGATGGCGGATGATGGCGCGGTCATCCCGTGGAACGATGCCTTGCCGTGGGCTAAGCAGGTTGCAGGGATGCTGGATCTGCCGATCAAGATGCCCCCTTCAGCGCGGGATGTGCTGGTACGCACCGATAGAACAGGTGGAGATGATATAACCCGTGGCGCCGATGGAGGTCAGACACGGAGAAGCATCCAGGGCGTTGTGCCGGGTGAGACCATCCGGATTAATGGTATCGTCGTCGGAATCGCCGTATCAGACGATGTCGAGATTGTGGTTGCGGATGGCAGGATTGTGGATATCGCTGGAGCAAGAATAAAGGAGCACGGTATCGAAAAACTCGGATGGATCGATCTCGGTACCGCACTGGTCAGGACCGGCTCAATACGGCGGACAGAACACGTACCAAGAATCGGCACGACAGATAGGCGGCGCACAAACCCGTGTGTCGTGCTGATCGACCATGATGCAGAATCCACCTTCGAAATTGCAGCAGACGCAGATCTGGCGATCACCATAGGTGATGACACAACAGCCATCGCAGGAGACCTTCTCTACCGGATTGGAATCCCAATCATTGGCATCACAGATATGGATATCGATAATGTTCTCATAAATGCAACTATTTTTCCTGGATCCACGGTTCTACGGGTCAAATCCGGGTATGATGATATTGTGGGGGGTATGGTGCAGGATAAGATATTTGGTGTGGAGAGCCGGATGAGAGCCGCTTCGATTGACTCAGTGCGGGAACATGTGATCGCCATAGCCGGGGAATGGTTGATTGAGGTCATGTCGTATTGATCTGGTGTGTGTTTAGCTGGAAATACTAAACACGCACCATTAACCTTCCCTGGATCGGTACATCACCGAAAGTTCCAGATTACATTTGCGGAATGGTGTAAAAACCGGTCGAGTTTTTGGCATGACATTCCAAGTAATGTTTAAGATGTTACCAATCCGTTGCTATGATATGCTATTTCATGCCATGACCCGCCTCCGGACCGGCTCACCCATCTATCCGGTCCAGTGGCGTGACGTATCCCACAGTCATAGACACACCCTGCGGAGCGCGGGGATATGAGGTTGGCAGCACTGGTTTCGGGCGGCAAGGACGGCTTGTATGCGGCATATCTTGCCAGCAAGAGCGGGGGGGGTGAAATCAGTGTCGTGGTTGCGATAAAATCGCTCAATCCGGAGTCCTACATGTATCACGTCCCGAATATCGATCTTGTCAAGCTTCAGGCAGAGACGATGCAGACACCTCTGATATTCAGGGAGACTTTCGGAGTGAAGGAAGATGAGCTTTCCGACCTGAAAGCTGCTTTAGCAGAAGCAAAAGACAGATACGGTGTGGAAGGTGTCGTTGCAGGAGCGATATACTCTAATTATCAGAAGACGCGTATTGAGAGCATCTGCGCCGAACTTGGTCTGGCGAGTCTCTCGCCGCTCTGGAAGAGGAATCCGGGAGAACTCTGGAATGAGATGTTTGATGCGGGGTTTGAGGTGCTGATCTCGGCTGTTGCCGCTGACGGGCTTACGGAGGATTGGCTCGGTCGGATAATAGATAAAGATGCTTTTGAGGAACTGTGCGATCTTCACGGCACCTGTTATGTCTGCACCGGGGGCGAAGGTGGCGAGTTTGAGACGTTTGTCACGTATTGCCCGCTTTTTGAGGAGAAGATCGTGATTGAGGAGTCGCGGAACGTCTGGGATAAACAGACGATGAGCGGGCAATTGATCATCGAAAAAGCCGCCAAAACTCCCGTGTCGTCAGAACCGGCGGTTGGATCGTAAAATTCCGCTTGAATGTCATGAGTCACGATACGGTTTCGTTGGCATCAGCACTTGCAAATCGCGTAATTGTGGCTTTCAATTATTCAAACAATCTAAACCCTTTTGTAGTAGTCCGGTGTATGACAGATGCGAGGTATTTCTATGGAACTAAATGGAGTAGAGATCGAAGATACCTACGCAGAAGCCTTTGGTATCAAGGTTGCACGGGTGCTCATTACTGGCGCGAGCAAGCACTGGGCAATGGTCGCTGCAACGGAAGCAACGGGATTCGGAACATCGGTGATCCTGTGCCCGGCAGAGGCTGGAATTGAGTGCGTGGTTGATGGCAGCGAGACACCGGATGGACGTCCGGGGGTCTACATCCAGATATGCACATTTGGATACAAGGCGCTTGAGGAACAGTTGATGAATCGGATCAGTCAGTGTGTGCTCACAGCACCAACGACTGCTGTGTGGAACGGGCTTCCTGATGCAGAGAAGCAGTTCGATACCGGATTCAAGCTGAAGTTCTTTGCGGACGGGTATGAGTCAGAACTTGAGGTCGGCGGGCGGAAGGCTTATGCGATCCCGATGATGGAAGGGGATTTCGTTATCGAGCACAACATCGGTGCGGTTGATGGTGTTGCAGGAGGCAACTTCTTCATCCTCGCAGATACTCAGATGAACGGGCTTGATGCAGCAGAGAAAGCGGTGGAAGCAGTCATGGAATGCAAAGGCTCAATCACGCCATTCCCTGGCGGGATCGTTGCGAGCGGCTCCAAGCCTGGCGCTGACACTTACACGTTCATGAAGGCAACAACAAACCAGCGGTTTGCTCCGACGCTCAAAGACAAGGTTGAGGACACAAACATCCCGGCCGATGTGAATGCGGTCTACGAACTCGTGATCAATGGTGTTGACCTCGAGGCTGTGACTG
>JAUVEF010000112.1 GCA_030594905.1 Methanosarcinales archaeon | reverse complement strand
AGTTCCAATGGTAAAATGTGGTATTCATCAAATAGGACCACCATGGGCACGAGAATCTCGTGGAGTAACTCTTCTTATACCGGCAATTATTGTGACACTGCCGTTTGACGTTCCCCACCTATTGTTCTTCAATTGCAGCAGCGACCGCCTCTGCAACCTCCGCCGTTGAGCAGCGACCGCCAAGATCCGGTGTAGCAATACCTGCAGCCGTGACACGAGAGACCGCGTCATGCACCGCGTCAGACTCTTCTACCCTGCCATACCATTTAAGCATCATTGCAAGGCTCAGGATTGATGCAATCGGGTTTGCAAGTCCCTTGCCAGCGATATCGGGTGCGCTGCCATGCACTGGCTCAAATAGCGCATATTTCTCCCCTATATTTGCGCTTGCGCAGAGACCAAGCCCGCCGATCAGCGCAGCAGCCATATCACTCAGGATGTCTCCGAATAGGTTCGTTGTCACGATCAACTCAAACCGCTCAGGATCCAGCACCAGACGGTGTGCCGTTGCATCAACGAGCATATCTTCCCAGGGAACCCCGCGTCTGTCTGCGACACCGATGCAAACCTCCTTGAAGAGATTGCACGACTTTAAGATGTTGGCTTTGTGCACGATGGTTAGGCGTTTTGGGTGTTTCCGCAGGTCTCCTTCCCCGTCCCCGCGGGCAAGCAAACAGGCATACTCTGCAATTCGCTCGCTGCCCTTATGGGTGATGACACGCGTCGAGTGCACGGCATCAGGGAAGACTTGCTCGATGCCTGAGTACATGCCCTCGGTGTTCTCGCGGACGATTGTGAAATCGATGTTTTTGCCACCGCATCTGCCTTTAACCGGTCGTATATTGGCATACAGGTCGAATTCTCGCCTGATCTGGACAAGAACGCTTTTGTAGTCCGGATCCGGTGGCGTTGTGATTGCGCCAAAGAATATACAGTCGCAAGACCTGAAAAGATCAAAATCATCATCAGTTATCGCCTTACCGGTGCGTTTCCACTTGCTATATCCAACCTCGACCGGAACCTTCTCGATATCGAGTGAAAGCGCATCCAGCACCCGGAGGGCGGCCGGAACGACCTCCCCCCCGATCCCGTCCCCCTGGGTGACCGCAACTTTCATACGGTTCACACGTTTCATACCGTTCACAACTTTTGCAGCTTTCATCAAGGCTCGCCCCGCCGCTCACATACCGAGCTTCTTCATCATCTTCTGCATATTGAACCTGCCGCCACGAAGCCCTTTCATCGCCTTTTGCATCATCCGATGATATTTCAGCAGTTCCCGCACACTATCGATATCCGTGCCAGAGCCATGTGCGATCCGCTTGATATGAGAGCTGTCAACGATCTTCGGATCGAGCAGTTCGGCTTCGGTCATCGAGTCCATAATGATCTTGTACCCCGTCATCTTATCCGAGGTTTCGCCATACATGTCATCAGAGATCTTGCCTATGCCGCCGATGGGCAGCATCTGCATCACCTGCTTGAGCGGACCCATCTTGTTCATCGCCTCCATCTGGGAGTACATGTCCTTTAGCGTGAACTTGCCCTGCATCATCTTTTCGACATCGATTTCGTCATCGGTGAACACTTCTTCCGCACGCTCGATCAGTGTCTTGATGTCGCCCATGCCAAGCAGTTTTGAGATAAACCGGTCGGTCTCGAACTTTTCGAGGTCGTCAGGAGTCTCGCCAACACCTATGAAAGCAATATGGGCTTTTGTCTCTGATACCGCAGAGAGCGCACCACCGCCCTTTGCCGTGCCGTCGAGCTTTGTGATGACGACACCGGTGATTCCGATCGAGTCATGGAACCTGCGAGCCTGGTCGCTTGCCTGCTGCCCGATCGCTGCGTCCAGCACGAGTAGTTTCTGATCCGGCTTTGCGATCGCATGGATTGCCTCCATCTGTTTGATCAAATCGTTTTCAAGGGAGTGCCTTCCCGCAGTATCAACAATCTTGACATCATACGCACCCAATTTATCAAGTCCCCGCTCCACGATTCCAATCGGGTCATCGGTGCGTTCCCCGTAGAATGCGATGTTTAAACCATCGCACAACATCTTCAATTGGTCATACGCTCCAGGACGGTCAGTATCTGCGCAGATTACGCCCGGTTTAAGCCCCTTTCGCTGGAAGTATCGCGCTAGTTTTGCCGTGGTCGTGGTCTTGCCGCTGCCCTGCAACCCGACCATCATAATCGTCTGTTTCGAAAGCGACGGGGGCGTGCTCTCACCGATCAGGCTTGCAAGTTCGGCATACACAATCCCGATCACATGCTCGCGTGCGCCTGCACCTGCCCGCGGTTTCTCGTCCAGTGCCCGGCTGCGTATCCGCCCTGATAGCTCCATCACCTGTTTCACATTGACATCCGCCTGCAGGAGCGCACGCTGGATGTCCTTGACCATCTCGTCCACCGCACGCTTATCAACGCGCCCGCCACCCGCGATCTTCTTTATTGCGCTCTGAAGTGAATCGCCAAGTTTATCAAGTACCATAGTTTTTTGTCACAAACTTCCAAACATGATGCCGGTCAAGCCTTCCATGGTGATTTTGTGTGAAAACACTATGGGGATAGGCAGACCAAGCACATCGCACGTTATATCGAACGGTATGATTCTTAAGGATTGGGATGCGGGTTGAGCGAGTAGAGCGTCTTGATTGCGATCACTGTTAATCCTGGATTATCACAGTTCAGGCTACAGTCCGAGCACCTTATCCATCCCATAAATTCCTGCCGGTGCGTCCATCACCCATCGCGTTGCTCGAATCACACCGGATGCGAAAGCCTGCCTGCTATGCGCCTGATGCCTGATCTCGATGCGCTCGCCGTCTCCTGCGAAGAGGACGAAATGATCGCCGACGATGTCGCCGCCTCGAATCGCATGGATGCCGATCTCATCGCCCCTTGGACACAGCCCCTTGCGCCCGTGCACCAGGCTTTTTCCGCCAACCACCTGGTTTATGGACTCTGCCGCCTGCATAGCGGTTCCTGATGGTGCATCCTTCTTGTGGCGATGGTGCGCTTCCATGATCTCGATGTCCCAGTCGCCGATGTATGCGGCAGCTTCTGCGAGCAATTTCCAGAAGACGTTGACACCTACCGCGAAGTTTGGTGCGATCACCGCAGAGACGTTGCCATCGATAATCTCCGCGATCTCGTCCCGATATGGTTCAAGCCCGGTCGTTCCGACCACCAGGTTTACGTTGTTGCGGGCAGCATGCCTGATGTTGCCGACAGCGGCATCCGCGATCGTGAAATCGATCAACACATCCGGCGAAGTACTCTTGAGCACCGCATCGATCTCACCTGCATCGGATATCACGACATCATCAGCACCGGCTGGCATGTCAATACCGCTCAGGTCGAGTGCCGCAACCAGTTTCATGTCTGGTGCATCACGGATATTCTCGATGATCAGCGCGCCCATGCGCCCGTATGCGCCCGTTATTGCAATATTAATCATTGTTACCTCGGTATCTATTATGCACATATTTGTTGAACGTACGGCAATTCTCAAGCAACATTTATTATGCGATCAAATCTTATATACCTCTGTTCACTGGTATTTTTTGATGGTATGTACCCAAATAAAAATTATAGGATATGATCAAAACGATGGATGTTGTTGATACCACAGTCCGGGGTGTGTATATGGTCGGCGGTCCCAAGCAGATGGCTCCTGTGGTGCTGCTCGCTGATGAAACAGGGCGCATCATGCCGGTCTTCGTCGGTCATTCGGAAGCCATGTCGATACACATTGCACTGCGCAAAGAGACGACGCCACGACCAATGACCCATGACCTCATAGTTATGGTGCTTGAGGAACTGGGCGGGTCGGTGAAGAGCGTGCTGGTCGATGACCTGGACGAGGGTACGTTCTATGCGCGACTGGTTCTAAACGTGCTGGACACGCAGAAGGAGATCGATGCCAGACCGAGTGATTGCATAGCGATTGCAGTGCGGACTGGATCCCCGATCCATGTGCGCGAAAGTCTTTTCAACCAGGTTGCGATCGAATCCAGTGAACTCGAAGGTGTTAGCAGCCTTGATGAGTATATCACGACAGACCAGTCATAATGGGTCCAATAAGCTCAATTACACGGTTTGTGCGGCAGGAAACTGCTGGCAGCACCCCCTGCATACACGGCGGCAGGATAGCAGAATCGGGACGTGAGGGTGTACTTGATTTCAGCGCCAATTTAAACCCGGAAGGGATTCCCGAGGTCGAGACAACAGCTAAAAGCGCAGAATTGATCGAGGAAGAGCTTAAGCGTTACCCTGATAACAGGTATCTTCGTTTGAGGGGCGCATTCGCTGATTTTGTCGAGAAGTACAGGCACCCAGGCACCCCGGAACACTCAAAATACTCAAAAAAAATCACCGCAGAGAATATCATACCTACAAACGGATCGTCCGAACTGATAAGGCTGTTTGCAGAGACTGTCATACGGAGTGGCGATTCTGTGATCATCCCCGCGCCCACGTTCGGTGAATATGCTTTCCAGTGCCAGCTATTCGGAGCAACTGTGCAGTACTGCGATTATTCACAGATTATTGGGCTGACGTCCACAGAAATTTCAGATGCAAGCGCTGTATTTCTGTGTAATCCAAACAACCCGACCGGTGGCATGGTATCGCAAAGTGAGGTACTGCGACTTGCAGATCGCTGCTTAGACCACGAAACGTTTCTATTCGTTGATGAGGCGTTCATAGAGCTTGCTGATCCAGCTCAATCGATTGTGCACACCGTGTTTGACTCGGATTTCGTGCT
>JAUVEF010000166.1 GCA_030594905.1 Methanosarcinales archaeon | reverse complement strand
CAGTCACCATAACGTTTCGGACCGCGGTTTGTGCAATCCGTGGAACCACTTCAAAGAGCTCCCGCAACACAATGGTGGTACGATATCCCCATACAAAACTTTATGAATTCCAGCAAATATAGTGAGTTTTGATGAAAAGATCAGAGCAATTGTATCCGGAACAATTCAGAATGTGGGTTGCCGGGCAAAGGTGATTGGGTTTGCAAGGGTTTTTGATCTAACCGGTTTTGTTTATAACCTTGATGACAGGCAGGTCTGGATAATTGCAGAAGGTGAAGAAAATGATTTGGACGCGTTTGTTGGTGCGATACAGATTGCGAACACTTTGATCAAGGTCGATGACGTCGAAGTGGAATATGCGGATGTTACAGGGGACCTCAATGATTTTTATAAGCTTGTGAGCAGCGGGGAGACTGGTGAGAGACCGGACACAGCCGCAGAGTATCTCAAGAAACTGATTTCAGTCACTGAGAATGGATTTGGAAGTCTGGGCTCTAAGATGGATGTAATGCTTGAGAAACAGGACGTGATGATTGAGAAGCAAGACGAGACCGTTGCTGAGATCCAGGGTTTGAGAGTAGATATGAAAAGTTATATGGACCGAAAATTTGGCGAAATCGAGGAAGATCTGTTTATGATAAAGAGTGTATTGAAAACTAGTGGGATGCTTAATTAAAACGGTTGACTGTGCGTTGCAAGAAATTGTTCGGGCAAAACTTGATGGAGTGTTGAACAAATATGGGGAGTACAGTACCATTTCGACAAACAGAAGAGAGTGGATAGAGCTGTGCTGGAGCGGGCGGCGCTGATATTTACTATTTGGAGGGGAGATCGATGTATTGAACAACCACGGCGCCATGCGCGGTCATGCACTCCAGAAGATCAATTTACCTCATTTTCCAAGTAATACTGCTCCATAACCTCCACAATATTCCGGACATCGCACTTTATCCCGTTTCTCGCAAATCCGTGCCTGAACTGGAGTTCACAACTTGGGCAGGTGGTAACGACTACATCAGGCTCAATCTCCCGGATCTCAGCCGCCTTTTGATCAAATATCTTAAGAGAGATCTCGGGATGTAGGAAACTGTACGCTCCAGCCCCGCCGCAGCACCCATCGCCGAGTTCAACGAAATCAGAGACGATACGCTTCAGTAACTCACCCCCATTAACACTAATAGCCGCAAGATGGCAGGGATTGTGATATGCCACACGGGTGTCCAGTTTCTTTCCGGAAAACGCTCTTTCATCGAGATGCTTTAGCAAAAACTCGCCAATATCATAAGTGATCCGGGATACTCTCTCCGCAGCCCTGCTGACGTCATCGTCGCTATCGTCCTTCAGCAGTTCCGCAGATTTCTTTAGCATCATCGTGCAGGACGCACATGCAGTCACAATGACGTCATACTGCGTATCCGAAAACATAGAAACATTCTTTCTTGCGACGTCCCTTGCGAGATCGTACATACCCTGTTCTATCATCGGCAACCCACAACACTGTTGTTCCGGGACAAAGACATTAAATCCGCTCTTTTCAAGCACCCCGACCATAGAGTCAAAGACGCCGTCATCAAGGATCATAGACGCGCATCCTGCAAATACTGCAACATTCAGCGAATCGCCAGCATTCAAGTCGGGTGTAGGTTCAACCGCCGGCATCGCCCCCGTCCGTAACCGGGGTATCGATCGTTTCAGGAGCGTTTTTGCTGCAGGGTTTGCAATCGGACGCAGCTTCCCAAAAATTCGTGTATACCTGATGAATCTATCCTGATCAGATGCCCACGTATGCATTGTCTGTCTGACCAGCAGAGGCGCAGTCTTCTGTGTGAATAGTAGTTCACCGACACTCGCATGGCTCGGGCATCTCGTTGCACACCTCAGGCAACCAAGACAGAGCTTAAGCATCTTTTCTGCCTGGCGTGACTCTGCTGTTGTCGTTTGTTCAAGATTTCCGAACCGCAGAAGCTGGATAAACGACCTTGATCCCGTTTCCCCACCCATCGTGGTCGATATCGGGCAGACTGACTTGCAGTATCCGCAGTTGACACAGGGTTGTTCAAACCGATTTATATATTCTGTTGGATATTTGATGTCATCGGCGATCTTCCTATCGCTGAACATGACATCCGGGTTCAGGAGGTCTTGAGGATCAAATATCTCCTTAATCTGCCGCATATAGTCGTATATCGACCTGCCCCACTCTTTTTCAAGAAACATCGTCCTCAGGCGACCCATCCCGTGCTCTCCGGTCATGGTTCCGTTGTATCGGAACACCACATCATACACGCGGTCCACGAGTCCCGGGAGCAGATCGATATTCTTGGGGTCGTTTAAGTTCAGCATCGGTCTGATATGCAGATTTCCAGATCCTGCATGCCCATAGATTGCAGATACGATGCCATACTCGTCGAATATCTCATGCAGGTCAACTATCAGTGGAGCAAGGTCAGATATCCCAACAGCAACGTCATCGATGAACGCATCGGGCTTTGTATCAGGATCATAGTTTGTCAGGATTGGGACGAGTGCTTTCCTAACTGCCCACACCTTTTCCTGCACAAGGACGTCTTCTGCTTCGGATGAGACTTCTCCGCAGATGTCATATCGATCATCGATCAGTTTTTCGAGATCGCGTATCCTTGATCTCCGATCATCACCCTCAAACTCAACAAAGAGTGCACTCACCCCCGCATCCGCAGGTATTCCCATATCAGGGTACTCTGACCGCACGATACCAAGGGATGTCGAGTCCATCAGCTCAACTTTCGCAGGATCGAGTTTGTTGATGTGCTGCACAGCATCGCCGGCATCATATAAGCTCCTGAAGTATATCGCACTGATAGACTTTCCTGCAACGATCGGAAGGACTTTCAGCCGTATTTTCGTAAAAATACCGAGCGTTCCAACACTTGAGGACATTAGATGTGCGATCATCTCTCCGATGCTCTCGTAATCGAGCAACGCTCTGATATTGTAGCCGCTTGCGGTTTTGATCTCCTTGCGCAGGTCCATGCGGCGGATAACATCCGGATCTGCGAGCATCTGCTTCTTTAGCGTGAGCAAACCCTCTGAGATTCGGGAAGGGATGGTTTCAGAAACGGCAGTATCGATGATCTCGCCTCTCGCGGATACAAACTCCACAGATACCACATAATCATCAATGGTGCCGTATTTGACAGATCGTGCACCGCTTGCCTTTGTGCCAACATTGCCGCCGATCATGCATATCTCAGAACTTGACGGGTCAGGCGGAAGAAACAGCCCTCGTTCCCCCAGATATGCCTGAATATCATTGACTATGACCCCTGGCTCTACATCCACAAATAACTCGTCAGATTCTCGATTTTCCTCGACCATACCGATGATTCGGTTCATATTCTTCGAGAAATCAAGGATAATCCCCTTGCCAAGACAGCTTCCGGCAAGATTTGTGCCCGCAGCCCTTGATGTGATCGGCAGTCCAAGAACCGCTGCCGCAACCACACACTCACGCACATCATGGACATCAATCGGGCAGACAACAGCGGACGGCATGACCTGGTAGATGCTCGCATCGGTTGAATAGCAGTAAAGCGTTGGGGG
>JAUVEF010000184.1 GCA_030594905.1 Methanosarcinales archaeon | reverse complement strand
TCATCGAGGAGTTTGATGATATTGCGATGGCAGGCTATAGCACGTTTGACGAGATTTTTGTGCTTGACCGCGGCGGCACCGTCATCGCGTCCACCAACAAAAACATCATGGGGGATAATCGGTCGTCGCGTGAATACTACCGTGACGGGCTATATAATACCCACCTGACCAGTGCATACATCTCTCCGACACTTCAGGTGCCAACGATTATGGTGTCCGCTCCGGTGCTGCTCGATGATAACAGAACAATCGGCGTGGTGGTCTGCAGGACCAACTTCAACATGCTCCATAAAACCATACACGACCGCACAGGACTTGGGAAGACTGGCAGGGCTTTCCTGATTGATAGTAACGGTTACCTAATCAGTGGTTTGCCAGATGATGCGAAGACGATACCTATTATCAAGAATACCAGTGAGAATTACTGCGGCATTTACAACGTTGGCAACGGAAAAGAGGTGATAATCTCCCGTATCTGGATGCCCGATCAGAAATGGTACCTGATCGCCGAACAGGATCATGATGAGGTGTTATATTCCCTTAACATACTGATCGAACGGGCGATCGTGGTCATAATCGGTATTATTGTGTTAATCGGCATAGTATCTGTGTTGACCACATGGCAGATTACAAAACCGATCGAACGTCTGCATGACGGGGCAGAGGCGGTGGCAGCTGGCGACTATACAATACAGGTTCCTGTAGTGTCAAACGATGAAATCGGAGTGCTGACCAGACGGTTCAATGAAATGACATCCGAGCTTTATGAATCACACAGGGAACTGCAGAACACGATAACCCTTGTCAATCACACTCTTGAAAACCAGAAAAGTACGCTTGAGAGCATACTCCGGAGCATACCTGACTGTGTGTTCGTGATTGATACCAATTTCGAGATAGTCATGGCAAATCAGGCTTGCAAGACGCTTACCGGCATATCGGAAGAAGATATTATCGGAATGCTTTGTCATAACGTATTCTCAAACGATGCGTGTGATCCGCAGTGCCGGCTTCAGGAATTGACCGGAGATCACGGCGGCAGCGTGTGCTGGGAGATGAATATCGTTGACGGCGACGGCAGGAGTGTCCCCATCATGACCTGTGGCGCGCCGCTGCGTGGTGCTGATGGGACACTCATCGGGTATGTAGAAGTGTTGCGTGACGTCACCCGGATGAAGAGTGTGACTGAAGAACTACAGAGAGCTAATGCGGAACTTGGGCTTGCGAATGCGGAACTTAAAAAACTCGACGAACTCAAGACGAACTTCATAAACATCGCATCCCACGAGCTGCGAACCCCGCTCACCTCGATCATGGGCTTTACCGAGTTCGTGGCTGATGGAATGCTCGGAGAACTGAACGACAAGCAAAAAGACGCACTCTCGAAGGTCCTATCAAACAGTGATCGACTGGCGCGGCTGATCAACAACATACTCGACATATCGGTTATACAGGCAGGCGGGCTGGGATTGAAGCTTACCGAACTGGATTTATCAGAACTTATAAGGGTTATTGTAGCAGATATGGGGTCGCTTGCGAAGAACAAGAGTATCACATGCACAATTGATATTCCGGACCACCTCGCCATCGAGGGTGATGGTGACCGCATAGAGCAGGTCGTTGCAAACCTGATCGGGAATGCGATTAGATTCACGCCGAATGGGGGCAGCGTATCAATCACAGGAGTCGATGGCGGCGACTGGATCCAAGTTGCTATCAGCGATACTGGCATTGGCATCACACCGGATGACCTGCCGCACGTCTTTGAGGAGTTCTGGCAGGTCGAGAAGAGTAAGGGCATGGGTCTTGGTCTTGCGATTGTGGCAAACATCATCCACAGACACGGCGGCGTCGTATGGGCTTCGAGCGAGGTGGGAGGTGGCAGCACGTTTGCATTCAAGCTGCCCAAGGAGGTTTCATAACGCCCGGATAAGTTAAATGGTTCGGAATAGGGGGCTTTTTGATTCTATGTAGGTGATTAGCTACACACGTACCGGTAATCAATAAAAACACCCCGCCGTTCAGATCGTGCAGCGACAAAACATCCTATCAATTCTGCGACCGGAGATCTATTAAATCTATCAAATATAAAGTATTCTTTTTAGATAACTTTTTGAGATGACCCGCCCAACCGATGCATATCTACCGCACAGGAAGTGAAACCGCATGGCAAAGAAACCATCCCTCAAACGGAGCACGCATGGCATGATCAACATCGACCCGCTCCAGCGCGGCGGGATACTAACACCTGAAGCAAGAGAAGCGCTCGCAGAATGGGGCGACGGATACTCGATCTGTGATTTCTGTCCAGGCAAGCTTGAGGAGATTAAGAAACCGCCGATACACAATTTCGTGTACGATGACCTGCCAGCGTTCCTCGGAGTCGACCACGCAAGAGTTACAAACGGGGCACGAGAGGGCATATTCGCTGTGATGCATGCGCTCGGCGGGAATGGTGGCTGCGTTGTTATGGACGGGAATGCGCACTATACATCACTTGTTTCGGCGGAGCGTGCAGGACTCGACGTATCACAGGTTCCAGTCTCGGATCGCCCTGAATACAAAATAGATCCGGCAGGGTACGCAGATATCCTCGAAGAGAAGCAAAATTCGGGTGAAGAGGTGGTTCTTGCGGTTCTGACATATCCGGACGGGAATTACGGAAACATCGTGGATGCGAAGAGGGTATCCTCGATCTGCCACGAATACGAGGTTCCGCTGCTTCTGAACTGCGCATATTCGGTTGGACGCATGCCGGTTTCTGCGAAGGATCTCGGCGCGGATTTCATTGCTGGCAGCGGGCACAAGTCGATGGCAGCCTGCGGACCTGTAGGCGTCCTCGGGATAAGCGAGCAGTACCACGACCTCCTGCTCAGAAGATCTACATATAACAAGAACAAGGAGATCGAACTCCTCGGGTGCACAGCCCGCGGCGCAACGATTATGACGCTGATTGCATCCTTCCCGGCAGTTGTGGCACGGGTGGCAGAATGGGACTCTGAGGTAGAGAAGGCAAGATGGTTCTCAAAGGAGATGGGGAAACTTGGCATGATCCAGATGGGTGATAAACCTCATAACCACGATCTCATGTTCTTTGAGACTCCGGTTCTGTACGAAATATCGAAACACGCCAAGAAAGGCAGGTTTTTCCTGTACAAAGAGCTCAAAAAACGGAAGATTCACGGAATCAAGTCCGGGCTCACAAAGTATTTTAAATTGAGCAC
>JAUVEF010000178.1 GCA_030594905.1 Methanosarcinales archaeon | reverse complement strand
CACCGCCGTATCGGTCGAGTGTATCGACTGCCATCCGCACGTGATGAATGAACTGAGTAATAGTGGCGAGGTGCATGCCAGATTCTATGAAAAGAGCATGGAGTTTCAGCCCGATCGCCCGAATGCAGCCTGTATCGCCTGTCACACCCACGCAGACGTTGAGCTTAAGCGGACACGCATGGCATATATAAGCTACATCGTGAGTTGCGATGGGCGCGGCTACAATGTGAGCTTGAACGGGTCAGACGACCTTGGGTTGAACAGAACTGGTTATGACGATTGATTCAATGCATGTGTTTAGTCGGCAGAAAACCACGACATTTCACCAACGATTTTTTCACAAAAAATCGAGTAAAAACTGCCCTCCGGGTGGGGTTGGTGATGTGTATTTTTACAGAAAAGCGAGTAAAAACTGCCCTTCCGGGATTGGAAGACAGTTTTTGATCAAACTTTTGTGAAAAATCGTTTATGGGCGGGCGGGTCCTGCATCTGCATATCCCTGCCGCTGCCCGGTTCCTGCCTCTTTTTCGAGCTGACCTGGCTTAAACAGGAGTTTGGTGACATTTAGGGCATGCTCCCGTGCGCGGGCTTCGGCAAGAGCTGCAAATTCGCGATCCGATGGCGCCTCATCCTCGTGCACAAACACCTCGATCACATGCGTGTTTGTCATCAACTGGGCTATGATGATGCCCTGCGACGCTTCGTGCGCACATATCTTGTCTTTCGGATCGGCGCCCGGCATGCCAAACGCCATAACAATGTCGCACGAGTGCTCTTCTATCAGTCTCTTGCACGCAACCGGCAGATCCTTGATCCCGGGAACTGTGTAACGTTTTATCCGGATCGATGCGTTGCGCTTCAGTTCGGAAATTGCGTGTTTTGCCATATCGGCGCGTGCAAAGGTCGTGTCTGCAATTCCTATGGTTGTCATGGTTGCTATGGTTGTTACGGTTCGATGTCTGATATCTATTATCTATGTCCGATGCCCGGGTTGTTTGATAGCCGGAAAGCCCGAATCACGCACGGTTACGATCGATTCCCACCCGCCCGTCACGCACCGCTACATCAAAACCGTAATCAGTAAGCATACGGGAAGCATTGCCATCGCCATGCATCAGAAGTTCCACGAGATCATCTGGCTCATCGATGTCGGTGCTGACCGCAAACGAATCATAGACCTCGACTGATGCGCCGCTCTCGCGTGCGATTCGCAGGTGGTCGAGAAAACTTGCCCCGTAATAATCGACATGGAATCCGGACGGGTCCTTTATGTACAGGATGTTGGTGCCGCCACCCTTGCCCGGCGCGATTACCACATCAGCGTCAAGCCCCGCAATCTCGCTGATGTGCTTGCTGCTGATCAGCGGCAGATCCGCCATCACGATCATGACCGAATCATTGTCCTGCTCGGCTCGCGAGTCAAGATACTCGTTTAACGCCTCATTCAGCCCGTAATCGCTCAGCAGGACGCAGGAACTGAAATCAACATCATTGTTGCCGAGCATTGACGATGTGAGTAGGTCAACCTCGAAACCATCCAGCGCGCCCATCACATCGCGGAGCATATTCATCGCAAGTGTGTCACGTTCATCTGGCGTCAGTATGCCAGCCAGACGTGATTTGGCGTTTTTCCTCTTGAATGGGACTACGATCTTCATGATCTCAGACATCCTGCGGGTTGTGAAATGTGTGAAAGGACGGAGATTGCCGCGATCCCTTCACTCGTGTCTGTGCTCTCTACATGAGTTCTCATCTGTCGCTTCCATGAGTGTTCCCTGCTTCCATGCATCGATTGCATCACGTACAGTGCCCCCTGCACCAACAAAGACATCGATGCCGACTTGCTCGAACATTGTGACTGCTTTGGGTCCAAGTCCGCCGCAGAGCATGATGTGCGTGCCAGTCGTTGATATCAGCTCCGGGGGGAGCCCAGTGCCACCTCTATGCTCGCTGGTATTCGCAATTACCTCTACCTCACCGGTGTCTACGTCTACGATGGTGTACGTCGGCACTCTGCCGAAATGCTGCCCGACGAGATCCTCGATCCCGCCGTCTCCTTCTGTTGGAATACATACTTTCATTTTTATTCACCTACCTGTTATCTCCAGTTGCATGCGTCTTACGTATCTCACGTAGCTCACGTATCTCATGCAATTCTGTTTGTCGAATCTTCATTGCGATCAATCCATATTAATATCTACGCAGTTAACCTGCATGGGTGGCATGCCCGGTCACTGATGAACCCACATGTTTCGTACCACCCGCCATGTAGGGGATTTATAGCAAGACCGGCATAGAGAGTCATGTTGAAATGAGCGGCACAGATTATATACAGCACAAAATCATGATCATGAGTGGCAAGGGCGGCGTTGGCAAGACCACGGTGGCAGTCAACCTCGCGCTCTCCCTCGCTGAGAATGGACAGAATGTCGGATTGCTGGATGCCGACATCACCGGACCGAACATACCAAAGATGCTGAAGCTTGAGGATGAACTGCTATCAGGGGACGGGGAGCGGTTGGTGCCTGTGTACATGCCCATAGGCTGCGATCACGGGATTTCGGTCATGTCAATGGCTTTTATGATCGAGCAGGACGCTGCTATACCGTGGTACAGCCCGACAAGGCTTGGCATGCTCCGCCATTTTGTTGATGAGGTGCAGTGGGGATTGCTTGACTACCTGCTGATCGATCTGCCACCAGGCACAGGCGATGAACCGTTAAGCATCGCCACGATGCTGGACGTGGATGGCGCAATCATCGTCACCACGCCGCAGGATGTTGCGATTCTGGATGCAAGAAAAGCGATAAACATGGCAAAGGAAGCGGAAATCCCGATTATCGGGATTATCGAGAATATGAGTGGGTTTGCGTGCCCGCACTGCGGAAGTCCTATCAAGCTCTTTGGAGAAGGTGGCGGGAAACGTGTCGCAGGTGAAATGGACGTGCCGTTTCTCGGAAGCATACCTATCGATCCGATGATCGTCAGATCAGGTGACGACGGCATTCCCTTTGTGGTAACGCCCAATTCCAGCACCGTCCGATCTTTTGAGGAGATCATGGAGCGGGTGTATGATGCGGTGAATGCGTGAAGTAGTGTGAAGTGGGGGCGGGATGCTGCGACTGGTCAATGTTATATCACTAATTGTGAGTTTCCTTATATCGGATCACCGCCAAACACCAGAGTCATGGGAATGACCATCGCTGAAAAGATCCTTGCGATCCACGCAGGCAAAAGCAGTGTATCGCCAAAGGAGATCGTAGATGCACGAATCGATTATGTCATGGTGAACGATGTGACCGGGCTTCCTGCATTCGAGGTTTTTGAGGAGTTCCAGGCAAGTTCAGTCAT
>JAUVEF010000158.1 GCA_030594905.1 Methanosarcinales archaeon | reverse complement strand
GTCACAATCATCGGTCAGGTGCCCAAGCTGTTTGGCATCGGCGGTGATGGTGACAATTTCTTCGGAAAACTTTTGGTGATTATCCAGAGGCTGCCCGATACCAACCTGACAACACTAACACTCGGTGTTGGTAGCCTCGTGTTGATCGTTGCCATCGGTCGGTATGTCTCGAAATTGCCGGCTGCACTCACGACCCTAATCATCTCCATTGTGGCGGTTTCAGCCCTAAACCTGACAACTAAAGGCGTTGACGTGGTCGGCACACTTAGCACCGGCTTGCCGCCCATGAGTTTGCCAGACGCGAGCCTGATAGAGTATATGGCAGTCATCCCGGGCGCTCTGGCGATAGTTCTGCTCGGCTACATAGAGACGGTTGGCGCAGCCTCTGGTGCAGCCTCGAAGGAGGGTGGAAGAATCGATCCCGATCAGGAGTTGGTTGCACTGGGCACTGCTAATCTGGGCGCGGGTTTAAGCTCGGGATTTGTTGTGGCGGGCAGCCTGTCAAAGACATCAGTTGCCATGGGCGCGGGCGGGAAGACGCAGATCAGCCACGTCGTGAGCGGCATCCTCGCGATCGCAACGCTCCTTGTACTGATGCCGCTATTTACCAACCTTCCCGAAGCGACGCTGGCAGCCATCGTGATCGTAGCGATGGTCGGTCTCGACCAGACTGCCAAACTCAAGAAAGCGATGAAATTCAGTCGCACAGAGTTTGTGCTGGGCATGGTCTGTTTCATTGGTGTTCTTACCCTCGGCGTGTTGCAGGGCGTGGGTCTTGGAGTCGCCCTCTCACTTCTGGTGCTGATCAAGTAGGCATGTCGCCCTGGCACAGCAGTTCTGGGCAGAGTTCCGGGTGAGCGGACATAATACCGGGATGTCCGGCGACGATCGGATGCAAAAACGATGCCCGGGCTGCTTATCTTCCGCTTTGATGCCAGACTCATCTTCTTTAACTGCAACTTCTTTGCAAGTGAGGTGAAACGCAATATTGCAAAAGCCGTGGAACCTGTGAAAACGGTTCTGATTGACGCAGAAGCCATGAACGATATAGACATCACGGGCGCGGATTGCCTGATAACGCTGAACACGGAACTGAACCGCAAAAATATTGTTATGCTCCTCACCCATGTACGTGACCCACTACGAGACAAGATGCGCCGGATGGGAGTCGTCGATGCGATTGGGGCAGGTCACATCTACGAAACCACTAGGGACGGCGTCGATGCTTATGTCGCATCGAGGAAACCGCTGCCTGCGATAGGGGATGACAGGTCGCAATGATGGTCATATCTGCCTGATTATCTCGTAGCCAAAGACAGCGATTGTGATCACAACAGAGATCAGGGAGAGCGCGAAGCACCGAATTCTTGTAGTATGGATTGGATCACAACTCTCCCCACTACTCAGGAGGGGGCACAAGCAGCCACTTCCAGAGCGGTATGAACACGATCCTCCTGCCATCGATCTCTTCTTCCTTCTCGATGTCGTCGGTTATGATCAGACCCTCCCGAAGCCCAAACTCATCCATCGCCCCCACAAGCGCACTCACCTCCCGCTTCTCGGTCTCTTCATTTATAGAGTAACAGACCTGGATCAGTTCCTCAACCTTCATGCCATTCTTTATCACAAAATCAACCTCACCCCGGTTCTTCCAGTAATAGATCTCTCTTTGCGATGAACCGCGCTTCAATTCTATAAATACAAGATTCTCTATCGCTCTTCCGATGTCTTCTGAAAATTTAAAGGATACCGCGTTTCTAAGTCCCGTATCCACACAGTAAACCTTCTTAGGGGACGCATGTCGCACACCTCCGGAATATGAGAATCGATCGACAAAAAAGATCAAAAAACTGCTTTCCAGGTACTCAGCATAGTTCTTTACGGTATTCACACTGCCCAGATTGAAGATGTTCTTTAATCTGTTGTAACTGGTTGTGTTTGAGACGTTCGCCATCAAATAATTGGCAATCTCCTGAAATGTCTTTGTTTCCCTTATCCCGTATCTCACAATCACATCCCTGAAGATTATATCGCTAAAGAGCCTGTGAAGTATCTCCTTCTCGCCATATCTCAGATACTCAGGAAAACCGCCGTCTTCAATATACGAAGAGAGGTGTTTCGCGATTTTCGCCCGCTCTTCTGCGATATACTCGAAATTTTCTCCGGGTTCAGCACCTTTGAACCTCAAAAACTCCCTGAATGAGAAGGGATATATCTCTTTTGCGAGATGCCTTCCGGTCAGGTGCGTTGCGAGTTCCCTGCTCAAAAGTCTTGCATTCGACCCGGTGATTACGAACTTGTTGCCGCGTTCATACATCCGTCGCACAAACCGTTCCCAGCCGGAAACGTTCTGGATTTCATCGAAGAAGAAGGTTTTCTGTTCCCCGTAAAGTTCCAGGAACACCTGATAAAGGAGATCAAAGTCCTCTTCTGCTGAAAACGATATCAGTCGCTCGTCCTCAAAGTTCAGGTAATAGAACTGGCAATCGTACCATTCTGATATGATCTGTGTCAGCAGGGTCGATTTTCCGGACCGTCTCACACCGCTGATTATCAATACGTGTGGGATTTTCAGGTATCTTCCGATCTCTTCCAGATTTTCTCTTTCTATCCCCTGATCCTTCCTTTTTAGCTCTTCTCTTTGCTGGACAACGATCTCCTTGAGTTGTCTCTTATTCATGATTGGCGTATCTGTTTTTTGTTATACATAAAGTTTTCACTGGTAATGAACATTTCACTGAAATGTCTTCATTGGTACTGAACAATAGTATCTATCACAATCCCTGTACAATTGTGGCGGGGACAATGTTGGTGCCGTCACGTTCAAATCTGTATTACCGGCAACGAACCGCTTGACGATATTGAAGATTGGCTCTTTAGAGTACTTGAAAGACTGAAAGAATCGCTGAACGGATGTAAACACCATAATTATATATCTTTTGGGCAATTATGTCTTTCACGTCAATTTATATATATGGAAAGCTGAGTTATATAGGAAAGCTGCACAATCGGGAGATGCATTATAATGAAACTGCAAGAATATAAACAACTGGTGGCGGGTAAACTCGGCATCAGGCAAGACACTGTGAAACAGCAGCGGGTTTTGATTCGGTGGATGATCGACAATAACATGAACGATCCGAACCACGGCATCACAATCAAGACATTGTCCGGGATCTTCAGTGTCGGTGTCGTGCATGGTTCCATGGAGGCGTTGCGCCGCGATATAAGCCACTGGATGGGTGGGTGGATGGGTGGAGCAACCTGCGACATCTGCGGACATCGGGATACTTATGTCGAGTCTGTGGACGGCAGAGCGGTGTGTCTTGATTGTGTGGACTTCCCGAGACTTGGGGCGTTGGTGGCGGTAGTATGATTGTTGCAATATCAGATGTCCACATCGGCGCGCCAAACGGCGATATAGAGTCATTCGTGGCGTTTCTGAACGACGTTGTAATGCGAAAAGACGCAGACGACATCACCGATCTTGTGCTGTGTGGCGACATCCTCGATTTCTGGCGATGCGACGTGACGGACATGGTACTGGAAAGCGAGCGTATAATCAATAAACTAATTTATCTCGCCGATCGGGGTATAAACATCCATTACATTGCCGGAAACCACGACTACATTATGCGGAAAGCGGAATCGAAACATAAACACATACGGTTTTCAACCGATCTTGAATTGACCAATGATGGTAGAACATGGACATTCCTGCATGGTTGGGAATTTGATACGTCCATGAATCCCGCGTATTTCGATGCGTTCTGCTATGCAAACACAACGAAGGGGGATTACGTACGTAAGACATTCAAGACGTACTTGAGGTTTTTACCGCC
>JAUVEF010000107.1 GCA_030594905.1 Methanosarcinales archaeon | reverse complement strand
GGAACTGCCTTGAGCGGTGTCTCTGACGTGATCCTCACGTCCACACGCGCGTTTCTGCGCAGCGAAGCGTCCAGAAATGCTGTGTGTTCCAGCCCTATGTCAACCCAGGATCCGGTCTCGTGTGCCCGGACGACGACCCCTGCCCGGATCTCCCCGATACGGGTCCTGGTCTCTGCACCCCCGACCCCACCTTTTACAGCTTCCACGCCTTCTATACTTGCGCCACTGGCTTCACTTGCCTTACGCGCCTTACTTGCACCACTTACCTCACTTGCGCCATTTGTTGCATCCACCGGGTGGTGCGGTGTTCTGAGTGGCGGGATCGCTCCGGCATATCGCAGGTCGTCTGTCAGCGGAAAGAGGCGTTTTCGCAAGTATTGCGGCGTGTCTGCATACCGAAGGATCTTTTCAATAAAATCCGCCTCATCAAGACCGGGATCTCTGAATATGATGATTTGGTCCACACAGAACACTGATGCAGCTCTTGCGATCTGTCCAATCTTCAGGGTCTTGCTGCGAAGGTCTCTTGCATCGATTGTAAGCGATGATGGAATTATCAAGGATAGCGACCTGGGTTTCATTGGTGGTTGAATGTCTTTTTTCATGATGAAACTTTTGATACCAAAAATCCAAAAAGTTATTAAGAATAGGAGTATATACATTACATACATGATTCCGGAGGAGATACGGGGATTTCTGTCTCATGAGGGGGGCAGTTCACTTATTATACAGGGTACGCCGGGTGCTGGTAAGACGACTCTTGCATTTGAATTGATGGACACGTTGCCTGAGCTCAACCCGATCTACCTATCTACGCGGGCGACCACCGAAGCGATCTATCGATACTTCCCACGGCTGCGCCAGAAACAGAAGGAAATCGAGATCATTGAATCAAAAAGCGTGTTCTGGGATCGGTTCTTTAAAAAATTAGATAATAAGGTACTTCGCGTTGAAAAAGATGTTTTTGAGGTCTACGGTATGCTCGACGATCCGGATAAAACAGATTTCAGCGACCTGGATACAGTCTGTGATCGGATCGACGCATCTCTGCCTGCGACGTCAATGCTTGTGATGGACAGTCTTGAAGGGTTGTGCGATAAGTACAAGGTGAGCGAATCGTTCCTCATAGGCATCATCACCCGCTGTCTGGTCGAACCCGCGCATACTAAGGTCGTTATCGTGCTTGAAAAGGAGCGTAATACAGAACTTGGTTATATCGCAGACGGCGTGATCTCAATGCAACAAAAGGACATTGAAGGTAGGCGTCTCAGGATTCTAACGCTAGATAAACTGAGAGGTGTTGCTATACGTCATCCAAATTATCTATACACCCTGAATAACGGTCGATTCCATAGTTTTGATGCATTCAAGGTTGAACACCCTCTGGATTACCAGCCATTCGATCCTACTCTGAACACCAAGACGCATTACTCGACCGGGAACCACGATCTGGATGGGGTGTTTGGCGGGTATCCGATCGGAAGCTATATCTTGCTTGAAACCGGCGCGAACGTCGATAACTTCTTTTATGTGCTGCCGATGCTGACTGCTGCAAACATGGTGAGTCAGGGTGGGGGTGCAGTTATACTCTCGGTCAGCAGTGCAGGACCGAGCGAGATTAAGAACTATGTCTTTGAGTATGGTTTGAGTGATAAACTGGAGTCATTCAGAGTCATAACCGAAGAAAATCCCGAAGAGCCAATAACAGAGGATTTTGTCGTTAGTTATAGTAGGGATCGTTTTTCAAGTAACTTTGGCACACTGGACAAAGAAGTACAAAAGCTACAGGAGGCGTGTGGCGGAAAAGTGATGAAGATCGTCGATTACAGAATTCTTGAAACGATGCTTGACCCACAACTCCTCAAAAAAACGATCATTTCAGAGAAAAAATATAGCGCAGCGAACCGCTTGTTGACGCTTGTAATGTGTGGTGACGGTACCGCCCCCGAAATCAAAAAAACGCTCGCGGACGTTTCTGACATGCATTTGAAGCTCGATAAATACAATAACACGATGATACTCTATGGCAAGAAGCCGACAACCGGCGTATATGTCATTGAGCCCGACGTTTCGCACGGCTATAAGGATGTGAAGCTGACTTCGGTGAGATAAACGATTTTTTCACAAAAAATCGAGTAAAAACTTCTCTTCGGGTGGGGTCTGGCGATATACTTCTCCGTAATCGGGTGAGAAATGCTCTCCGGGGTGGAAGCCAGTTTTTGATCAAACTTTTGTGAAAAGTTTGGTGATATATTATAAAAAAAGCCCCTGTGCCATCAGATAACCTAATATCTCGTTCAAGTCATAAAAGATATCATGCACAGGGTTATCGACGAGATACTGGAATCCACCCGGCAACGGGTCGAACGCATCAACGCAGCGGGTGTGGATGTGGCCGTGGATGCGGGCACGGATGCGGACGTGCCGACACCGATCGAGCACCGGGACATTATCCGACTGATACGGTCCCGCAAACGCGAAAACCGGATTCCAGTGATCGCTGAGGTAAAACCGGGTTCTCCAACTACGGACAACCGCAATATAACCACGGGCGTTGCATCAATGCTTGCGCGGGAGATGGAGGCGGCGGGCGCAGTGGCAAACTCCGTTCTGACCGAGCCTGCGTTCTTCTTTGGGAGTCTAAAAAATCTTTCTGCGGTTCGAGACGCGGTAGGAATTCCGGTACTGAGAAAGGATTTCATAATCGATGAGAAACAAATATATGAAGCCAAAAGCGACCTGATCTTGTTGATTGCTGGAATATTGGGGGACAATCTTGGAAAATTTGTCGATCTGTCGATTGCACGAGGACTTGAGCCGCTCGTCGAGGTGCACAACGAAACCGAACTTACGAATGCGCTCGACACAAAGACAAAGATTGTAGGCATCAATAACAGGGACTTAAACACGCTGACAATCGACTTATCGACAACAGAGCAACTGGCACCGCTGGTGCCGGATGACCTGATCATTATCAGCGAGAGCGGGATCGGGAACGCTATGGATGCGATCCATGTGATCGATGCGGGCGCGGACGCAATTCTTGTCGGGACTGCAATCATGGACGCGCCGTTTGAGCGGACCAAATCGCTGGTCGACGCGTTTGCGCTTTAGTTCGTGGTTGGTTTGCTGCGGGGTCGTATCGGCTCTGTAGATTCATCCTGCCAGGAATCATCGCTCTGATCGGCTTGCTCTTTGCATATTGGGGGAATTTGAGATCGGAAACTATCGGAGATGACATTTCTGTTGCAGGCATTGGCAATATTGCTTCACGCAAAACATGGCAGGATCTACCACAACATGGATACTATTTACCAACCACACGAAACCCCCCGCCCCAGATATTCACACCGCCTCAAACTCCGAATAGTCCATCACCGTGGCGACCGGTTCGACAGCGACATCAATTCCCACTTCCTGAATGGCTGCAATTGAATTCAATCCTGCGGATACTGAGATTCCTGTCATGCCCGCAGCAACAGGCACACCGAGAACAGGACTGTGGGGATCTCCAATCTTGGCGTAATCGATGATGCCTGCCTCTACGATACGATCCAGGATCCCTGACGCTTCGTTTCTGGCTAAATCCGGGACTGCTCGTACATTTGCAAGCAGAAGTCCATCGCCGGTCTCGACTATATCCAGAACTGAGGTGCTCCTCCGTGACAAGAATATCTTCATCGGGTCGATTGTTGTACCCGAATAAGCAATCAGATCAGTATAGTGCGACGACTGATTTTTATCGAACCGCAACATGCCGCCGTAGTTGATGTTGACTGGAATTCCGTGTTTCAGAAGAATCCCATCGCAAGTTATGCTGCAAATCGTTGCAATCCCGACGCAGTCCTCTGGAATTGGAGTTACAGAATCGGATGTACCCTCCCGGATGACTTTAATACGGCAGTCCATGTCGCGCTCTGCTAAATACCGCAGAATCTGAAGTGCATCATCAAAATCACTCTTTTTGATACGCGTTATGTTGGCGATCACCGCCCCGCTCTTCGAGATCAGGTCAAAATCAGTCTGGTAGAGCATCTCTTCAATTCGGGCATGCATAAACCCAATACGATCATGGACTAGTGCCTCTTCGATCTCCTTTATGCCGAGCTCGGTAATCGTCCTGCCGGCGTATCCGTGCCCTTTGGTTAAGCCCCGCTCGTCAAGGATGCGCAGGTGGTATCGTACACCGCGCTCTCCAAGGGCATACCCCTGCTCCTTGAGATTGTCTGAGATGATTCGTGCACCAACAGCACCCTCATGGGCGTTTATCACACGCAGAATCGCAATCAGTTTCCGCGGGATCGGGGGATCGTCAGTGACTGTCATGATTTCTGGGTTCTACGATTTTAGGCGGGTGCACGGATGCAGCGTAAACGAAAACAACGGAGTGTAGCGTGATATGCAGCAATCGTCTTCTCGTCCAGACGTTTGTGAATTTCCTCTTCGGTCCAGTAGTATCGGTTAAAGTTCTACACAATCTCGAAGTATGAAACCGTCACCCCTCTGGCATTGCACAGGAAATCCGGTATCACCTGAACACCTTTCCTTTGCAGCTTCACGCACGCAGTACCAGCCGCCGCGGGCTGTTGCGTCGGTACGCCCAACAGAGCCGCCGATACACATCGGTTTTCCGGTTATGACGCCGAACTGGTTCTTTCCTGCAATCTTTGAGCACTCATCCATGCAGACCGGAAGTGCTACGTGCAGTTCACGCATCGGGGTTCTGAGAATCGCATGTGTGTCAGGGCCCATATGGGGAATATCTGCGCAGATGCCCAGTTGTTGCTGGGGCATTTCAAATGGGTTGAGTTTTGCCATATACGTTAACCAGATATAGGTTGGTGGTATATGGTATATAAAAGTATCGGTTGATGGTT
>JAUVEF010000144.1 GCA_030594905.1 Methanosarcinales archaeon | reverse complement strand
GGAGAATATACATGACAAAAATGCTGCAGATCAACAATCTTGTAAAGGACTATAATATCGGCTCTGAAAAGGTCAGGGCACTTGATGGGATCAGTTTCGATGTGAATGACGGAGAGATCGTGGGTTTGATCGGGCGCAGTGGTGGCGGAAAGAGCACACTCTTAAATATCATCCGCGGGACCGAGACATTCGATGAAGGGGTGCTGAATCTGGATGGGCAGGAAGTGTTGCCAGACCCGTCGGAGGAGACGTTAGTAGAGCTTAGAAAGCATACTGCGATACATCTCCAGCGGTCGTTCGCGCTGTGGTCGGATTATGCGGTAAACGACGTTCTTCGCAAGATATACTCGCTCAAAATAGGTTATGAGGAGATGCCATCAACGGATCTGCCCAACTATGACGACATGCTTGATGAGGCGATGGAATACCTGAAAATGGTGGGTATGGAGAATAAAGCACGCCATATCGATTATGCATTGAGCGGAGGCGAAAAACAGCGTGTGATCATAGCAAGACAGCTTGCAAAGAAGCCAAAGATCCTTCTGCTCGATGAACCTGCAACGATGGCATGTCCTGCCACCAAACAGGAAATGCTTGACACGATAAAGAAAGTGAACCACGAGACCGGGCTTACTGTGCTCTATGCGTCGCATCTGCCTGATGTCCATAATTACCTTACAGACCGGCTGATATGGATCGAGAACGGAAAGATTGTTAGTGAAGGTGATCCGGACTCCGTAATCGCTGAGTTTTTAAAAGGCATGCCTGAACCGGTCCCACTCTCCGAAGTGCCTTCTGATGGGGAGGTAATCATAAAAATGGAAGATGTCTCGCACAGCTTTTATCTTGTGGCGCTCAGGGCGAAAACGCTGGTTTTCGACTCGGTCAACTTCGGGATTAACAAGGGAGAGATCACATCGATCATAGGTCCGAGTGGCGCGGGCAAAACGGTTTTGTGGAATATAATGTCCGGTTTCCTGTTTCCAAAGCAAGGATCGGTGCTTTACAAGCAGGATGATGAGTGGGTGGACCTGAGCAAGTACCACAAGCAGCGGATGGCAGTCAGGCAAAAGATCGGAATCATGTTCCAGGAGTTCGCATTAAGCCCGCACGAACCGGTCGTGGACCAGCTTGCATTCAAACTCGGTGTCAAGGGGCAGCAGGTGATCGAGATCGCAAAGGACAGGGCAGCGGAACTGGGCATATCGGATGAAGTGCTGGATATACTATATCAGATCGTTGACATGCCTGAAACCGGCGCAAAGGAAAAACTGGAGGCGCTTGGATACACCCCTGACATTCTTCACGAGTTATTCCCGCGTTTCCCGCGTACAGAGACCCTGAAGTATGCAGAACCAATATTCCGTGCTCTTGACCTCCCGATGGATGTGCTGGATAAGTACCCGCAGGAATTGTCAGGCGGCGAGAAGGTGCGAGCGATGCTTGCGATCACGCTTGCGCACCGTCCTGAGATCCTGTTGCTTGATGAACCATTCGGCGACCTGGACCCGATAACGCTGCGTGACGTCACCAATTCGCTGAAACGGATCAACGCCGAGTTCGGGACAACGATCGTGCTGATCAGCCATCATCTCGATTTCGTGAGAGAGGCATCCCATCGCGCGATACTGATCGAGGACGGTAAATTGATCTCGGACGGGAAGCCGGGACCGGTCTGCGATGAAATGCTCAGCCGCGCAGGCGTGACATACATGCACCATAATTAAACGAGACCCGGGTGGATTGTGAACGACAATGACTGACGCGATCATCGAACTTGTGCACGTCTGGAAGATATTTGGCGAGGGCGAGGCATCGACGGTCGCTGTCAGGGACGTGAGCATGGCGGTTGACGCGGGCGAGTTCGTATCGATCATAGGCACATCCGGCTCTGGCAAATCCACACTCATGAACCAGATCGGGATCCTTGATGTGCCGACAAGAGGCGATGTCTACATCGGAGGATACAAAGTCTCGGATATGAACGAGAACGAGCGAGCGCGGGTCCGGCGGGAGGTGCTCGGTTTCATCTTCCAGCAGTTTAACTTGATACCAACATTCACAGTGATCGAAAACGTTGAGATCCCGATGGTACTTCAGGAAATGGATATTGACGAGCGGAGAGCCCGGGCAACGGAGATTCTCGAATCACTCGAACTCGGTCACAGGCGAGAGTTTTATCCGGGTCAACTCTCCGGAGGTCAGCAGCAGCGGGTCGCGATAGCAAGAGCGCTTGTAAACGACCCCGACATCATTCTTGCGGACGAGCCGACCGGCAATCTGGATACGAAGTCCGGAGATATGGTCTTCAACATCCTCAGGGATCTGCACGACCGCGGCAAGACGATTGTGGTGATTACCCATGATCAGAATCTCGCGGGAAGGACCGCGCGTAGCATTCAGTTGCTGGATGGTGAGGTCGTTTGATGCAGGGGTACCCGTACATCATAACATCATAACATTGTAACCTCAATCATGGCACAAAATCCCACCCTCATAATCGATGACAGCATCCATAATCAGGATCTATACTACGTGACCCGGTTCCTCGCGCAGGACCGGTTCTTATACTTAAACACCGGGGAACGAGAGATTCTCCTGATCTCGCAGATGGAACTTGGCCGCGCCCTTAATGAATCCCGGATCGATGACATCCGTACGACCACGGATTATGACATAATCGAGAAATCGAAACAGTACGGGCGGGAAACTGCATACAATCTGGTCGTAGCCGAACTTTTGCACGACGAGGGAATAACTCGTATCGAGGTTCCACACAACTTTCCTATATTTCTTGCAGACGACTTACGAAGCCGGGGATTCGAGGTTGCACCTACCAGGGGTGGAATTGCAGAACTGCGCACCGTAAAAACCAGGAGAGAGATTGAAGAGATCAAAAAGGCGCAAGAGTGCTGCGAGGCTGCCATGAAGCGTGCGATCGATGCGATCCGGAGCGCAGGAGTCTGTGATGGGGTGCTGGTTGATCCGGTATATCCAGTGGATTCGGCAGATTCAATGGATTTGAGTCAGGCTCTGACCTCAGAACGGATCAGGGCGGTGATTGAGCACACCCTGATCGACGGCGGGTGCGAATCGTGCAGCACGATCGTGGCAGGCGGAATGGACGGGGCAGAGCCGCACAACATGGGTACAGGCACGCTTAATGTGGACGAGAGCATCGTGATCGACATCTTCCCGTGCCTCGTGAAGGAGCGGTACTACGCAGACATGACGCGCACGGTAGCGCGTGGCAACCCATCCCAGGCACTGATCGAGATGCACGAGGCTGTGTTTGATGCGCAGTCAGCCGCGATCCAGGCGGTTTGTGCTGGCGTATCCGGAGATGAAGTCCACAGCGTGGTCTGCGATCTCTTTGATGACCGCGGATACAGGAAGCTGTTTCCTCATTCGACCGGGCACGGTGTCGGGCTGGATGTCCACGAGGCACCAGCAGTCGCCAGCGGTGGCGAGGTGCTGAGAGCCGGGAACGTGATAACGATCGAGCCGGGGTTGTACGATCCAGGGGTCGGGGGCATCAGGCTTGAGGATCTGGTGGTGGTCACTAAATCGGGATGCGAGAACTTAACGAAGATGGAGAAGCGTTTTTTGGTGTGATTCTATTTTTATCCCGTTTCATGACGTTTACGCACATCTAAGACATCTCACACATTCTATCGATTCGTTCGACCTTCTTTGTGACGTTTTTGGCTCTTCGCTATTTTATAGGGGCAACCGGAGGTACGTTTGCAACCGAACTTTGGGGATTATATTTCAACTTGATGCAGAACCGACCAGCAACAGAGTTGCCACAGCCTTCCAATACGTGTCCATTTTATTTCTTTTCATGATACTCCCGCACCGCTGCGACCCCCACACCACCCTCTGCCCGGGCAGCAACCTTGATCGCATCCCCCGCAGCAACCGCTGCCTGAATCGTTGTGATGTACGGGACACTGAAATCAACAGCAGCACGCCTGATCTCATACCCATCTCTCCGTCCTTGTTTGGCTCCTGGGGTGTTTATGATCAGATCAACCTTGCCAGCCCTGATCAGGTCAACCACGTTCGGACTGCCCTCGCTCACCTTCTTAATCGGTATCGCAGCAACACCATGATCCCGCAGAGCGAGAACAGTCCCAC
>JAUVEF010000174.1 GCA_030594905.1 Methanosarcinales archaeon | reverse complement strand
GACGTCCCGTGCGATTATTCCGGTGAAATAGTTCTTGAGTTGCTCGATCTTGAACCGCTCCATCTCCTGTAGAACAACCTCCGGAAAGCCGCCATATCTCATGTACTCGGATAATTTCCGTTTTATGGCAGGTTTCTGATTTAAAAGATATCCCCGTGTTTTATCGGCGAGATCAAGTCCAGTGAAGGTGAGATACTCACCAAAAGATAGCGGGTATATCTCAGTTGTGATAACCCTTCCCGTGAGAAGAGATGAATACTCTTTCTGTAGAAGCGATGACGATGATCCTGTTATAATAAACTTTACGTCTCTGTCTTTGTCATACATCTTTTTAACCCATGCTTCCCAGCTCTGAATGTTTTGGATCTCGTCAAAAAAGAGAAAAACACGTCCCACGGGTCCTTGCTCTTCGAGATAGGTCTCGTAGACCGTCTGTAGAAAATCCGGGTCTTTTGCGAAGGGTATCAGTGCGTTGTCGTCGAAGTTGATGTAGCAGATATTATGGGCAGAACCTGTTTTCAGGAGATGCTCGATCATCTGGTAAAGCAATGTGGACTTACCACTGCGCCTTATACCCATCAAAACCACGATCTCACGCATATCGAGTAAAGGGATGAGATTATCCTGGTATTCCGTTCTTGGGATGGAATCGGGTACGTTTTCGCCATACCACCAGCCATTCCAGAATGAGAGCGCCTTCTGTATGATCGTCGTGTCCATCATGAGTTATCCATAAATTATTCTGGCATGACTGCTTAAATAGTCTTGCATTATACTGCACGGATTCTTATGTTTTTGTGCAGTGTAGTGCACGGATGAAAACGATGTCGCAACGGTCCGATGTGAACGATTCCATGCTTCCTGGCAAGAAAATAACCGTGGATGAACGCGGAAGCTCGCAAGAGCCACATCACCCCCGCGTTCCTCAAGTGCACTCGGCAGTTGCATTTCCGTTTGGCTCAGGTTTGTGTTCCTGGTCAAGCAGTGCCGGCATAACGAGGTTGCACGATATTGTTTTAGGTACCGGAGTAGTTATGTTGATACTCCCTGAAATTTCAAACATGTTTTATAAGATCACAAACTAATGTATGCAAAACCATGAAAGCGGGCAATAAATCCACAACAAAAACCACGACCGCCATATTTGTAATCCTAATCGTGATTTTTGCAGGATGTCTGTTATCGGGCTGTCTCGGAAACGACGACGAGCAGGCAGAGTCCGAATCAGCCGGAGCGTCGGAAACATCGTCCGGATCAGGAGAATCAAGACCGCCTCCCGAGAAACCGTATGTCAAATCGATCGATACATCGAAATTAAAGCTCGGGACACCATCTAAAGCAACGATAACAATCTTCAACAACGGAAATGATGCGATCTCCAAAGAGAGAATCATTATGACCGCAACCGCAGTTAAGCTGGACAACTGGCTCGCTAACAAAGCTTTGAAGACGAAATCAGATGAAGATAAGACCGAGACGTATGAGATGACCTTCACCGAAACGATCGAGAGCGGGGAGTCATGCACACTGTGCGCTGAGTTCAATCTGCCAGCAAAAGTCAGTGGGGTCTCGATTGCAGGCAGATACTATGCAACGATCGAAGTGTATGCAGACGATACATTGATAGGCACAAAGAACATGGACTTACATCTACAATCATGAAGTGATAAGATGACCAAAAAGACAAAAGGACAGAAAAAACTCCTTGCAAAGGCGTTTAATCAGAATAAACGTGTTCCTGTATGGGCAATTATGAAAACAAACAGAAAAGTGTCGACGCATCCGAAACGCCGCCACTGGAGACGCAGTAGCATTAAGGATTGATCGTTATGATGGAAAAGGAGCAAGTATACACGATACCACTGAGATCTGTTAAAAGAACGGCGAGGTGGAAGCGGAGCAAGCGGGCGATCAAGGATGTGCGCGCATATCTTGTGCGGCACATGAAGACTGACGTAGAGAACGTCAAACTGGATCGCACGATCAATGAGGCAATCTGGAGGCGTGGCGCACAAAAACCGCCAAGGCGCATCCGGGTGCGGGCTATACGGTTCGAAGACGGTGCTGTAGAGGCAGAACTCGCTTGAAGGTTCCCCTGTAGTAATGCATTTCCGTAAGAGTTTTTCTAATGTGTGAGGCGGCTATCGATGGACAGGAAACTTACGATCGGTAGCAGTCCCGTGCTTGGCGTCTTTGCCACCGTGACTGATAATGTTGCACTTGTCCCGATCGGCACGCCTCGCGTGACCACTGAGCAGATTAAAGATGCGTTGCGTGTCCCGGTCATGCAGACCGCGATTGCCGGAAGTTTTGTTGTGGGCTCGCTTGTATGTGGAAATTGCAGCGGGTTTGTGGTCTCAAAATATGTATACGTAGAGGAAACCCGATCGCTGCAGGAACTAGGGGGTGTAAATGTCCAGGCAATCCCAGATGTGATGACCGCTGTCGGAAACATCATTCTTGCAAATGACACTGCGGCAGTCGTGAATCCGGACCTGCCCGACCGGGCTGTGAAAACGATTGCGGATACGTTGCAGGTGGACGTGAAGCGGGCAACCATCGCCGGGCTGGGTACGGTCGGTATGGCAGGAGTTGCGACCAACAAGGGCGTTTTAGTTCATCCGAGGGTGAGCGATTCCGAAATAGAGATTCTTGAGGACGTGTTCGATCTTCCGGTTGATATCGGGACGGTTAACTTTGGATCCCCGCTGATTGGTTCCGGTTTGCTTGCAAACTCCACCGGGTATCTTGCCGGTGCCGACACAACGGGACCCGAACTCGGCAGGATTGAGGACGCTCTTGGATTTATATGACCAATAGCGACGGACGCCAGCCGACAATGGCGAAACACCTGGTTCCAAGGAAGTTATTCTTTACCGGTGGGGTTGGGTGGCATTCAGACCCGTTGATGTCATTTGCGTTGGCACTACGTGATGCCGGGATTGAATACTTAAATCTGGTCATTGTTAGTTCAATTGTGCCACCCGACTGCCAGATCATCCCAAAAAAATCCGGGATGGTAGAGCTTAGCCCCGGAGAGATCGCTTTCGTAGTCCTCTCGAGAAACGCGTCTGATATTTCCGGAGAGCTGATCTCTGCGTCCATCGGGTGTGCGCTCCCTGGCAGTCCTGAACGATTCGGGTATCTTGCAGAATACCATACAGCGGGCACTTCCCGGGATGAAACGCTTGATTATGCGTGCAACCTTGCCAAAGAGATGTACGGCACACTTTCAGGAGATGATGGTCCTAAAATTACGGGCATCGCATATGACACTGTCGCAGATGAGGGGTGGACAACTGTTGTGTGTGCAGCAGTGTTCCTGCTGTAATATTTCAGTTATAATCGGTACAATCTACTTGCCCATGCCACCTTAACCGCGATATCATCAGGATTTCCATCCACGTCAACCCTTTTCTCGATCACTGGTATGTTATCAAGCGTATCTGTGATC
>JAUVEF010000173.1 GCA_030594905.1 Methanosarcinales archaeon | reverse complement strand
CTGCTGCAATTGAAGAACAATAGGTGGGGAACGTCAAACGGCAGTGTCACAATAATTGCCGGTATAAGAAGAGTTACTCCACGAGATTCTCGTGCCCATGGTGGTCCTATTTGATGAATACCACATTTTACCATTGGAACTCTGAAATTCAGGAACGCCTTATGCTGTAAGAAGATAAGATGTCCCCATACACATTAACCCAAAGCATAAAGGGCTCTTCGCTATTTCATGTTGGTAACTGGAAATCCAAGTGCCCCAATCGAAGATAAATCATGGTCACGAAATTCCGGATATTCCAATAACCACGAGATTGGTGATATGTTTGCACCTAATACGTTCTCGTGGTTAGCCAAACACTTACAGCCGGATAATCCTCGATGGATTCTCAAGACTAAGCATAACAAGAAGATAATCCTTAAGATGCCTTGTTATCAGGAAATTGTTCCGGACATGCTCCCGTCCATTCTCTCCGAGCTTTTGGGCAAGTTCCGGATCCTTCAGGAGATTGGCGATCTTGTATGCAGCACCCTCAACCGAGTGCACAAGATAGCCTGTAACGCCGTTGATGACCTGTAGCGGGATTCCACCAGTCGCTCCGCCGATTACAGGCTTTCCCTTCCATAGCCCCTCGGAAACCACAAGCCCGAATCCTTCTTTCAGCGATTTCTGCATAATTACAGTGGATGCACGCTGAAACGCGTTGATCTCGATATCAGCAAATGGCGGCGATCCGAGCAGCAGGTGGATGTCATCCTCGCCCTCTACCTTCTTAAGGACCTCCTGGTAAACCTCCATCCCCTCCGGATCGTCTGCTGCAACTCCTCCCGCGAGTATCAACTGGCAGTCTATCCGCTTCTTCACCAGTTTGTATGCATCAATGACCCCGGGAAGGTCTTTCAAACGGTCAAATCGTGATATCTGCGTTATAATTGGTTTATCGGCAACAATCTCGTATTTATCAAGGACTTTGTCGATCTCACCCTGCGAAAGTTCGATGTTCTTGTCGCTCAGCGGATCGATGGAAGGTGGCACAAGGAACTGCCTGATCCCGAGATCCGGTCTTGAGAAGAGCGGTGTTGAGAATATCGATGCATCGTATTTTGAGACAAAATCCCGGAGAAAGTTCCAGACAAGAGGCTCGGGATTTGAAACGTCGATATGGCATCTCCATATCCAGTGTCCCTTCTCTTTCGTGCGTATCAGCGCTGCTGGTTGGGGATCGTGCATAAATACAAAGTCCCCGTCGTTGGTCATCTCGCTGGCATTCACATCACTCCAGTGCATGTAGGTCTCAAGCATTCTCTTCTTTGTGCTCAGGTCCTTGATCTGCACATCGAGATCCTCCAGCACACTGACCTGCTCATGCGCACGAACATCGACCGGACCGCCCACTCTGCCGTGAAGCTGGTTGTGGAAGCTTTTTGTGACTGCAAAGAACTCATCGTCGCCCCGTATCAGGTTCCACTCTGTTTCAATGTCAAGCCCCTTAAATAGCGGGATCAAACTATTTAGAATCTCTGCCACGCCCCCGCCGGTGTAGGTGGAGTTGACATGCTGAACCTTGCCTGAGATGTTTCCTGCAAGCAGTTCAAGGTCCTCGAGAAGACCTCTTCCAACGATGTCCTCATAATCCCAGACCGATCTCTTTTTATTCATAGCTGCTCCCAGAAATGTTTCTCGATGATCTTGACGATCTCAATTCTCATGGCATTTGTGTTTGCGAAACCATACGGGCATATAGTATTCAGCTTTTCCATCAGCTCATGGCTATCATTCTCAGTTACCCACCGTGAAAACGATTTGTAATGCTCTCCGCCGAGCATCCGACTTGCAATGAAGTAATAGAAGATCGAATCGAGGTCGATAACTTTCAGGACGTCCAGCGCCTCACCCATATTTGATGCAACGTGCCTTGTCGGGAAGATGACACTAATACTCTTGATAAAATGGAATTCCTGCCCGACTCCAGCCATGCCGCCCACGTCATGCATGCCACAATAGTCCTCGATGATATCCACGATCCTTGCCCGGAGCGCGTCCAGATCATGGGTCTCTCGCAGGTCCGGGTCTGCAAGTCGCTCGGCAAGTGCAGGCTCGTGCAGCACGTCAGCGATCCAGTATGCGAAGTCGTTTGGATACTCCATCGGGAGAAAATGGTAATCAAGCAGCGCATGATATATATGGTGGAAGATCGAACTTTCATCCACGTCTTTCATGGCTGAAATCAACTCGGAAATATCCCTTGCACTTTTTCCAGTAAGTTCGGATTGGTATCTTGCCTTATAGAATGTGAAATCTGACATTTTGCCCCCTATCAGTGCGTGAAGTCGGTCATGACATCGTCGAATACATCTGTTATTAATTTTACGCCTTCTTCTATATAACATTGTCTTGCAGTCTCGTGCCCTCGCTCACCCATCTCTTCGGAGTCAGCCGGGTTTTCAAGGATCTTGTTAATCTTCTCTGCAAGTTCTTCGTGGTTTCCTGACTCGAATTGATACCCGTTCACGCCATCCATCACCAGTTCTGAGACGCCAGCCCCATCACTCACGACCACTGGTTTCCGGTACATCCATGCTTCCACCACAACCAGACCAAACCCTTCTTTGCGGGACGGGAAGACCAGCGCATCACAACGCTTGTACGACGCTTTCACGAGGTTATCTGGAATATATCCAGTAAATATAACTCTATCTGCCACTCCAAGATCTCTTGCAAGCTTTTTTAAGTATGTGCCCCACATCGTTGCCTTTGGATGTGCCAAGCCGCCTCGTTCGCTGCTTGTAAAGCTACCATTTCCTATAAGCATTAATTTTGCGCCATCGATCTGCGAGAGTGCTTTGATCGCAACATCCTGGCCTTTTATTTGATCCATCCGGGCTACAATCACGAGGAGCTTGTCATCGTCTGTTATCCCGAACCGGTCGCAAAACTCGTCAAGTTCCCGGTCCGATGGCTCGGTCCACTCGTGCTGGTTGATGTAGGGGTATGACTGATAAGCTCTGCCATGGTATCCTGCTCGTATCAACCCCTCGAGATCGCGCCTGCAACTGACAATGACTCCGTCAAACGACTCGATGCACCTGACAATGAACCGCCTGACGTAGCTTGAGGTGTTGTCCAGATCAAACGGGATGTGCCACCTGAAGACCGTTGGTGCAGCAAGCCCGAGCATGCCCCCGACAAGCAACTGCTGGAAGTCATGGATATAGAATATATCTATCGGCGATATCTCAAACATCTTCTCCGCGCAGAGCCAGTTGTACCTTGCATAGGCAGAGAACTCAACTACACCAACCGGTTTCCGGTCGATATTGTGAATCTCAGTCCATATCCGCTCCTTAAATCGGGAGTACGGCGCGACATATTTCTGCTTAAGCATGATGTTGTGGATGAGTATATCATCAACAAGCACGCGCTCAGGTCCCATCATGTTAAGTGATATCCAGTGCACACT
>JAUVEF010000045.1 GCA_030594905.1 Methanosarcinales archaeon | reverse complement strand
CCAGCAAACTCACTTTTACGCCTGCAGCAACTTTTCGAGTCCGGGTCGCAGGCCATTTCTTAGAAAGAGACTCATGAAGCCTGACAATACTACTATCCTGTATCAATACATCATTAAATTGGGAAAGCTTTTCGTTGAGTGTGTGATTTTGTTCCTGTGCAAGTTGTTCTATGGCGTGAGATACAGACACCTTGAAAAATTCCGTGAGTTCGGGTGTAAACCGCTCATACCAACTACTATCACTTAATTTAATTTCTGATTCCTTTTCGTACCCGCGTTTCAGGTTGGCAAGAGTGCGCTGAAGTCGAACGCCAAATCCCATGACTAAAACCCAGAACATGATCACAGGATCAATTTTTCTCTCTCGTTTTACAATCCCGGTTTCACGGGCTGAGTTACGTAGCCATTCAGGTGAAAAGATCGTGTAAAGATCTTTTTCGATTATATGTGTATCGGTTGTCATCAATATCCCCTCAGATAACTGATTAGATGTAATTGGGGATACCTGGGTATGAATGGTTGGTGAATATTATTTCATGGAAATACCGAGTGGATCGGCAAGTGTCTTAACCGATGACCGATGCGGATAAATTACGAGGACAACTTTACAATCGCGCATGTGTAATGGATTGATGCAAGGAGCAACATAATCATGGATGAAATTGATGGCATGTCACGAATGCTCGAACTGGGCGGAACCATGCTCGCAGAGACCTGTGAACGATGCGGCGCGCCCAAGTTTCGATATCATGGGAAAATCGGCTGCCCGACCTGCGATTTTAAGATGCTGCAGGATAGGGGAGCTGAGAAAACCGGGAAGATCAGGGAAACACAAGGAGCGGCTGGAGTTGGCGAGGAGATTTCCGGAATCTCACTTCGCGATGTTGTTTCAGATAAAATCAGCAAAATCGCCGTTGATATGCAGAAAGAGACCGATCTTGTGCGCATACGCGACCAGATGGATTGTATCGAGCGTGGGATTCGGATTATGGGGTTGCTTGGCTGAGTGGTAACTCGTTTGTCGTTTGATTACTTAACCACAGTGTAACCATAGTTCTTTGTATCAACTACCAGAATAAGAGCGTTGCGGAATGGGGGATTATAAACCAATGCCCCCAAATCCCACCTACGATCCATCTAAACGCCAACTGCCCGCAGTTGTCCGAAAACCACGCCCTACAACTGTAGCCTGCGCACGATCTCCGGATTTTCCATCATTCCGCGGGTCCTCTTAAGGATAATCGTTGCTATAAGGATAGAGAATGCATGTTTGATCCCGGATTCATCAGCCGCATCATCAAAAATGTTTTTCGACACCTTCCACAACCCCGAGATCGGTATGATCGTCAGTTCACTCATCTTTCTCGTGATTGTGCTATCAAGCTCCCAGAGTTCTTCTTCGACGTGTGACGAATCGACAAAGCTTACCGGATCGCGGATCAGGGCATCCAGCAGGTCTTGATACTCCTCAACTCCAAGTATGAATCCCGTGTCATCAAACGCGCCCATGTTGCTGGAGATGCAGATATCAATGAACCTGCCATTCTCAACCAGATCGGCGATATAACCGCAAACGCGCCCTGCTGTGTCGATCATCTCGTCAATTGCATCGCTGTCCCCGCGGTGCGCATGTTCGATCATGTCAGTGATTGTGGTGCAGATGCCTCGCAGATAGTACGGTATGCAGAGATCGCACCCCGCCGGAAGGTCGTTTATCGACTGATTCACCGATTGCCGCAGTTCATGAAGGCGTTTCTGTTGTGCATCGGTTAGTGTTGCCTTTGCCACAACCACGGTCTTTACAGGCTCTTCCGAATCAGGGGGTGGATTTTCAGTCCCCTTTGTCTCTTCTGCCACCGCTTCAGTTGTTTCAGTTGTTTCAGCTGGTTTGGATGCTTCAACCTCAACCTCCTTTTCTGTCGCAGCCGACACAGTACCATCGACTACCTTATACGCCTGACTCACGGCATCTCGCACCTTGTCGCTCGGATCATCGAGATGGCGCTTAAGTGGATCTTTTGCAAACTGCACAAGGCTTTTGTCCCTCTGTCCGATGCGCCTGATCGATTGAGCAGCATTAGCACGGACCCGTTCGTCAGGATCGTCAAGCAGCACGATTATATGTGGGATAACTGATTCATCGAGGTCTGCGGACGCTCCTGCCATCAGGGCGGACCTTGCGCGCTCATCCGCGTCCGGACTGTGCAACTGATCGATGATATTCTCTTTTTTCTTGCCAATAAGAGTATACGCACGTTTTGTTATGGAGAAGTCTTTTTTCTTTGATTTTGTAAGTAATAACGCTGCTACAGCTACGATTATGACTGCAATCAGGACAAGCGTCAGTATAACCTGGGTCTGGGCGTGTTGTCTCCCTTCCCAATCCTTCTGTAGTGATTCTCTGGTGTTGTTTGCATTTTTTACAACACCGGCAACTATGTTCTCTTGTTTTGTCAGATCTTTTAGGAAAAATTCGGTTCCGTTCAATATATCATCCATATTTTGATCCACACTCATAGCACGCTCCGCAAAAGCAGAAGTCACCCCATAATCCGTAGTCCCGGTCCGATTGAGGTCGTTTCCAAGCACGGCAAGCGAGTCGCACGATGTGATCAGTTTGACGCGTTTTGTCTCAATCGCCTGCGGCGAGCCCACAAGTGCCTTGACGGCGTCAATATCCGCAATGGTTAACTGATTTGCTGCTTGCCGCCATGCAACTGCCCCAACAATGCTCTTGACGGTTGATGCGTCATCGACCACGGTGCCGTTGGATGTGAAGACCACAATCCCCCTCCCGCAGACGACATTTTTATATGCGACGACATAATAATTTTCCGCAGCCATCGAGACAACATCAAGCGTAACAATCGAGTAATCGAGCAGTACCCGTTCGGTGTCTGCTGCCAATATTACTACGTTTTCGTCGGTGTTGTTGGCGTCGCCTGCACATGGCAAGACAAACAGTGTGAGTAATGTAAGCAGTGCAAGCGATGTGAGCAAGGTGCGCAATGTCGGCGCAACCAGTGCGGCGTCAGTGGAAACAACCGACGCCGATCTAACATATCTAAAACAGTTCATAATACTCCTGACTCCATACGTTTCACAATTTCGGGGTTTTCGTACATCTCTCTCGCATGTTTCAGCAGAACCTCTGCAATCAGCACTCGCAACGCCTGCTCCAGATCATCTCCGGACCTATCTGAGATCAGATCCTTTGCAATCGTCCATATCCCTGTAACTGGAAGTACACTCATGTTCCTTGACTTCGATGTGATTTCATTGTCGATTTCGGCTAATATTTGCTGCACACGGGGATATTCAGATGATATGAATCCTGGCAGGTCTGATAGCAAATTCATAAGTAGCTCATAACTGACCTGGCTTGCGGCGCAGACTGATGTGCCCCCTGCACCCGATAAGCCGGTGGCATACAGATCGATATTTCGCTTGGAGATCATTGTCTCAGATATCCTGGCAGAAACCACCTCAATGATCGATATTAGCCGATTAGTCACATCTTTCGGCGCATGTTTGCCGCGTATGAAATGATCCGCAGTCATTCCGCGCACATGTTCGATCTGTCGCTGAACCATGCTCCGGTAGAATCCCGGGATGCAACGGTCATAACTCGAGACCTCGCGGTATCGATTCTCGAACGCCTGTCTGATCGAGCGTAGTCGTGCATCCTGCTCGTTACTAGGGTGGACCATCGATGATACCGTCAGTGTCACGGTCTTGCTACCCGTAGAAATCAAAACCGAAGTGGTCGCACCACCATATAGATTCGGGATGCCATGGACATCGATCGTCTGCTCGCCGCTGCTCACGGCAAATGTCGCAATCCCGCTATTACCAGTCTTGAGTGTCTTTGGTCCAAGATGGACGATTACACCCGGGATCGGCATTTTTGTTGATTCGTCGAGCACTTTTACGCGCAGGTCAATACCCGATTCATGCATGGCAGCAGTGATGCCGGGTTTATCAGCGATTTTTTTATCGCCAACCGCGGTCTTCGATTTTGATTTTAATTTTGGTTTGGATTCTGATTTTGGCTTTGACGCTGGGTGTTTACCGGATTGTTTTTTCGGCTCTTTTTTTGAGGGTTTTTGTTTTCCAGAGTCTTTGCCGGACTTTTGCCCACCTATCGATCCGATGGCGGATCCGTAAGATGGTTTCTGCTGTGGCGCTTTTCTGCGCATGAACACTATGGTGATGCCAGCGATTCCCAGCACCAGAACAAGCGCTACTGCGTATTGAAGGAGCTTTCCGCTTGTATGAGTACCCGGCGCAGCGATTACATCTCCAGCAGCACCTCGCGCAATGGTGGTGATAATCATCTCGGTCGAGTCTGTGGATCCATAATAGTCTGTTACGACCAGTGTGACCGGACGTGTGCCCTGATCAAAGCGATGACCGAAAACCGGCTCCTCTGAGAGGAGTGTGCCGTTCTCAATCCACCGGTATGTCAGGTTTTCGCCGCTTGAGCCGGACGCATCAAGCAGCACCTCGCTACCCACAAGTGTCACGCGCTCATTCATTCCGGCGTCTGCCACTGGCATGTCCATACTCGTCCGAACCATGATGACGACCTCATCTGTTGCTGATGAGCCGCTGCTATCAGTCACTGTAAGTATAATGTGATGTACGCCTCGCAGGAACTGGCGCTCGAATGACACTAACTCGCATAATGTGGCGTTGGCGTCAGCCTCGCGCCATTCGTACTTCGTGATCGTGCCGTCAGAGTCATACGAACCTGACGCGTCCAGCGTCACATTGGTCTCGACGAGCACGTTTTGATCCATCCCCGCCTCAGCTACGGGCGGCTCCTGAACTACCGGAAGGACATCGATCACCACATAATCAGGAGCGGAAACCGCGCCGTACACGTCGGTTACCTCCAGCATGATGCGGTGTGTGCCACATGAGAGTGGTATATCAAATGCAGGTGCCGCGTTCAGGACTACGCCGCCATCCTCTTTCCACTTATAAGAGATAGAATCGCCGTCAAGGTCACTGGAATTTGATCCATCGAAATGAACCAATGTCCCTTCGGTGATCGTCCGGTCAGGTCCTGCATCTGCCACCGGAGCACGATTGACTACCACAAACACAGTGTCATCGTCCTGATCGCCGAGATCATCAGTCACGATCAGCGCGATCTCGTGGCTCCCGGCACCGTATGTTTTACTGAATGATTTTCTGATGCTAATATTTGCTCCGTCCTCTTTCCAGACGTATGATATGCTGTTGCCCGATGATCCTGCTGCACTGAGTGTGACCCTTTTGCCCTGCGATACGACCTGATCGCTGCCTGCATTTGCAACCAGGGGCAGGTTCACACGCACAACTACAGTATCAGTGTTGGTACCGGCATCATCAGTCACGGTCAGTGTGATTGTGTGCGTGCCGGATGAAAAGACATAATCGAACGATGCCGCAGTCCCCCCCGGTAGCACAGTGCTCCCTTCAGTCCAACGGTATGTTAAATTGCCCCCGCCGGTCGAGTCTGAGCCATCAAGCGCGACCGTGGTGCCTGAGGAGACGTGCTGATCATTACCAGCATCCGCAACCGGCTGAGTCGATGCGCACCCTCCGAGCAGCAGCAACGATATACATATAAGCGTTATACTGTAATTTCTGCGTTGCCGCAGCATTTTGGCCATGGGGTATCATGAACCGTTTAATCACATAAGTCTTATGTGGCAGGGTTGGCGGCGTGGCACCGCGCCTTCGATGAGGGATTCACCAACAATCCTCGAAGGATTCACCAATAACGATGATGTTCTGAAAGTTTCACTGTTTTGCAAGGGTGACTCCGGGCACTTCGTGATGCAACACAAATCACACTGATTTCAGCCACATCTCATATAACACCTGTTCATTGCATCTTCTGTAACACCATGGCGGCATGACAGCCCCACCTCACCAAAACCCTTATATACTAACGCATAGTAGTGGTACAAGTGCGAGCGGGTTACAAACTCTTTTTACCACACTAACCCCCACTCCCCACTCCCCACACCCGCTCGCACAAACCCCCTTACAATCATCAGTCATTTTTACTCAACTCTACTCTTGTTAACAATCCTTGTCTGCATTACATCACCACCAAGCGCATACCACGCTTCACGCAGTTCTTTTATCTGATCGTGCCTGACAAGCGCTGTATAAGCAGATCCGGTCCCGGACAGGCTTACTCCAGTGATCCCGAGTTCAAGCGCACGCATCGCAACCTCCGGGTCAAATCCAAGTGCGGCACAGTACAGCAGCCCGTTTAATGTCATCGCATTCTCAAAGTCGTGAGCAAGCGCAAGCTGATATGCCACCTCTACAAGCGGCGCAACCGCCTTTGACCTGGCGACGTTGGTATCAGCGGTGAACGCCACCTCGCCTGGCAGGTAAATCAGCACATCGGAATCGTACTTGATGTGCGACACCAGTTCCTGATTGCGATTGTCTGTGATTACGACCCCTCCGAGCATCGAAGCACATGCATCATCGAACGCGCCGGTGATGCTAACCCCGACATCGAGCGCAGCGCGGACGCCCATCCGGACTGCGTCGGTCGGTGGCAGAGTTTCCCCAATCGCATCAAGTGTCGCAAGTATCACCGCGTTTGCCGCCGCAGAACTGCTTTTTAGCCCACGCGCGATCGGTATCTCGCTCCGGGTTGTGACCGCGCCGTCACAGGTGCATCCGAACCGGTCCAGCACCAGGGATACACATCGCTCGATCAAAGCGGTGTCATAAGTAGCGCCATCGCCTGCACTACATGTATCGCAGGTATCAGTGGTCTCTATTCTGCCGGTAATCCTGCCCTCGCCCCTGCCCCCGGCACATTCATGTAATTCGACATCGGCGGTCGTCTTCAGATCAATGCAGAATGCAGCACCCTTCCATATCGCGATCGCATTCACGATCGTGCCTGCGCCATTTGCGTACGCGTGTCCGTGCATAATTGGTAATACTCTTGATCAACCTTTATACGGATTTCCAAAGCGGGGGCTGTCACGGTCAGATGAACGAGACGTCCCGCCCCGCCCCCCAAACAGGTTACTGGATCTGCCCGTAAAACGCTCGAGTTTATGCCGTGAACCCGAGTATCGCCAGCACCCGAAATTCTTATCATGCATAATAAACGAATAACAATTGATGGACGATCTCGATCTATCAATTCTCTGGCATCTCTGTGAGAACAGCCGCGCAAGCACCACAGAGATCGCAAAAGCTGCGGGGGTGGCGCCTTCGACGGTGCATAACCGGATTAATCGGCTGAAAGAATCCGGAATCATCGAACGGTTCACCGTAATCCTTGATCCGGGCATGGTTGAGCAGAATGTCACGGCATACATCGGGATTAATATCGAATCCGTCAGGCGGATCGCGATCATCAATCAGTTACGAAAGATCGAGGAGGTTCTTGAGATACATGAACTGCTCGAACCCTACGATCTGTTCATCAAGGTGCGCACACGGGATATCAGTTCACTGAAGGAACGGGTGCTAAAAGCGGTCAACGGGTTTGACGGAGTCCTGGGTTCAAGCACCATCCTGACCACAAAGAGGCATAAGGAAACGTCCTGTGCCATTACAATGAGATAAGGACCATGGAGGCAAACATGATCACCACAATCGAGGCGATACTGACTGCAATCGTATATCTGCTTGGGGGGGCGTTTATATTGTTCATATACGAGGCTTATACCCATACACACCAGAAGAACTTGCTGATACTTGCCATCGGGATGTTTGTACTGATATTCGGAAGTAATTTTGATATGCTTGCCGGATTGCTGCTATCTAGTTATATACCCGAATCAACTGCCCGCATACTCGCATTGCTGATCGAGATACCGGGCATTCTGATCATACTCTACTCGGTGATCAAATCGTAGATACCATGGATAGCCATCGCAAATCCGACCGGTACACGGCATTCGCCCGAAACTGGAAGCTAATCGGGATAACGTCCAGAAAGAGGTGGCAGAAGAG
>JAUVEF010000119.1 GCA_030594905.1 Methanosarcinales archaeon | reverse complement strand
GCTTAAACTCATATTGCGCTACTGCGGAATCGAGATCTCACTTGAGACAATAATCGGCGTCTATTCAAGTCATGCGCTTGATCCACATGTCGACCGATACCGTTTCAGGAGCGAATGGTGGGCTTAACCGATGACGAATGGATCGCGTTTACTATAGTCATAACCGTATCACCCTCGCCAGATCTAGCACAGCAGATATGTGGCACCCCGCGCATTTCCTACATCACACGATTCCAGCCAGCCATGCCTGCGGGTGACATGAACGGGCGAATCTCATATATCACTTAAACGATATCCGAACCGTTTTGATCGCATTTACCGCATCAGAAAGTACCCTCTTCTGATCTTCGAGTTCGTCACCACGCATCTCCAACTCCACTCTTAAATTTTCGATCTCCTGCTTGGTCCGTGTGATCCGTTCGTTGTTTGTGGCAAGTTCTCGCTCAAGCGTAGTTTTTGTTTCCGATATGGTCAGACTGGCGATCCGATCCTCAATTCCCCTAATCTGGGAGCTAATACTCTGGTATGCGTCTTTTTTTGATGCGAAAGAATCCATTATTTGCTTTGTTTGACTGGTAGCTTTGTCACGCACCCTATCCTTGAGTCCAAGGACGTCATCATCGAGTAATTTGCACACACCAATCATAAAATCGGTGACATCTCCTGCATCCATCTCGATTGGATTTTTGAGGGATATATCAAGCGATTCTTTATGTTTTGCAGAAAGTGTGTGTCTCCCGCTTGCATCCTGCTTTTCCATCCGTTTAAATACTTTGTTAAGCGGCATGAACATCTCCATGACGCCGGTTTCGATAGTGCCCCGTTCATCACGAGCCTGCTTTAATCCGGTCTCGAGTTTGACAAAGGAACCCCACTCGGTGCTGTCAGAGAGTTGTTCCAGATGGGTGGCACAGTTGTCGCTCGTATGCCGAAAATCCTCCAGTTCCGACCCGGCGCTCTCGATTCTCAAATTGTGCTTGACTATTGTATCCTGCAGATCTATTATATTTTGTATAACTCCTGAAATCTCGCTAAAAGTCCCTACCAGATCTTCATTTTCATCGATCAGAAGTTTGAGTTTGGCAAGTAACTTTTTTACATCCCTGACGTCGGAAATCACCACTCCAACCTCCTTTGGAAACAGATATTTGGCAGAGTGGTGGCTTTTCACTGATTTTTCGAGCATATTTTCGAGATTGGTGTTGGCGGTTACGTAGAATTCCTTGATCTCCGAATATTCCATCGATGGGCTGTTGATCTTGTCGATCAGCATGTTGATCTGCTTGATTATGTTATCGCGGGCTGCAAGCCCAACTTTCAGCACGCGGGGTGGCATCTCCGGCGGTTCCGTAGTCTCAAACATCCTGATATCGCGCACCAGTTGCTCTTTCGCCTCTTCAATCTCTGTAAATACCCTGGCAGCGGATTTGAAGAATTCACCGAGATCCGCTTTAAGTTCCCCCGAAACCCAGTCTTCAACTTCGTGAAAAACGATCGTGGGAGTCTCTTGCCGGGTTTCTTTTCCAATGATCTTATTTAGCCATTTCAATTCCATCAACCGATCCGGTGTGGTGTTTACTGTGTATCGGTGTGTTGCATCTGACGTTATTATATTATACAGTCTTGATCTTGATATACCCTTCCAATCAGGAAAGTTTTTTACTGCTGCAACCCTCTCAATAATTTCATGGCAAACTTTTTTGGCATAAAATTAAGTGAGATAGTGCAGATCGTGATCATCGTCATCGTGGTCGTGCTGGTCTACAGAGTTTTGCTGTTCATGCTTGGGATGGCGCAGGTACTAGTACTCGTGATAGCAATATATATTATTTACAAAATCATCCGAGCAATTTTGTGACAACATCTTTATATGATCTCGTCGCCATGTTGGATTTATGGGATTATTTACACGCATGGAGCTTATGGTAAAATCCAAGGCAAATAAACTACTCGATCGCCATGAAGACCCGCGGGAGATACTCGATTACTCATATCAAAAACAACTTGAGCTCTTGCAGCAAGTAAAGCGTAGCGTAGCCACGGTTGTCACAGCCAAGAAGCGGCTCGAACTCCAGAAAGCAAAACTTGAGCAGAATACTCAAAAACTCGATAGACAGGCAAAGGATGCCATCAGTTCAGGTAGAGATGATCTCGCACGCCTTGCACTTGAACGGAAGAAATCCAATACAATTGAGATTGAAAGTCTTATTATGCAGATCAATGAGCAGGAGCTGGAACAACAAAAGCTCATTGAAACGGAAAGAAAACTTTCAGCTAAGATAACCGCATTTAGAACGAAGAAAGAGACGATAAAGGCACAGTACACCGCTGCCGAAGCACAGGTGAAGGTGAAAGAGGCAGTCACCGGGATATCCGAGGAGATGGCTGATGTTGGGTTTGCAATCCAGCGAGCAGAGGATAAGACTGAGGGAATGCGTGCAAAATCGGCTGCGCTTGACGAGATGGTAGAACTCGGCGCTCTCGATGAGATAGGCGGAGAAGATGATATTGAACGGGAACTACGCAAGATGCAGACCACCACCGGCGTGGACGATGATCTTGCAAGATTGAAGGCGGAGATGGGGAAATGATCATAAGAATCATGACCGAGGGTCAGTACAAGGTGAGCGATGATTTGCTGGACGAATTGAACAAGCTCGATAACGAAATCGTGCGTTTGCTCGAATCCGGCGACGAAACAAAGTTTAGGGACGTGCTTGGTGCGTTTACGTCGAAGATTCGGGAGAAGGGAACCCCTCTTGATCCGGATGTCATTGTGGAATCTGATCTGATCGTTCCACCGGATGATCTCACGCTTTCGGAAGCGGCACGGATATTCAGTGGCGAAGGGCTTATACCAGACTGATGGCGAACACATCCGGAATAACAGGTGGGAATACCACCCGTAAGCAGATATTAGGGGTGCTTGGAATAGCATTCGTCTGCGGGGTGGTCGTTCAGCTCGTTCAGATAATAATCTGTGATACGGCTGGCATTGATAGAATTTTAGGGAATTTAACGGCGGTTCTGTTGATTCTCGTGCCGATACATGTTGCTATTATCGTATCCCACTACTATCACAAAAATTGGCGATATATGGTCATAACTGGCATGGTGACCATGGTTTTTGCCAAAGCCGCCCTGAATATGTATGCTATTGGGTAGAGCGTCGGTTATTTTGTCACAACTCCCGTCCAGAACGGCTCGCCCAGGAGAATCGCGACCGGGAGCCCCGACGTCTTTGCAAGTGTCCACGCACCCGAAACCACGTCACCCACCTCTGCCGTTAGAGGTGAATACCACGGCACCCCAAGATCGTTAAGTATTTTTGGCGTCAGTTGCCCCATCGGCACCTGCGCAGAGATCCGCTCACCGAGATCGCCGCGATGGCTGATAATCATCAGCAGCGGTATCCGATACAGCAGATCGAGCGATGCGAGCGCATTAATGCTGTTCCCAAGACCTGAGTTCTGCATAACTATTGCCGGGTTCTTTCCACCGAGATATGCGCCAGCACACACTCCAATACCTTCTTCTTCCCGCGTCACCGGGACATGGACGATCCCCTCGTCGCAATCGATCTCATCGAGCAGTCCTATCAGGTTAACGCATGGAACGCTCGTCACAAAATCGATTCCTGCATTTTTTAGAGCGTCGAAGAGTATGGATCGTGCCATATCCGCGTCACCACACCTTGAGATCGATTCCCTCAATCCGCACACGGCTGCCCTCCGAATGCACGATCACGCCTGAATGCACCTTGCCCATCATACAGTGCTCTGGCAGAAACCGCACCGTTGCCCCGACATCAGGAACATTGCCCTTCGTTACCAGACCCTCAAAGGCAACAACCATGCAAATCCCGGTATCTATCCATTCTATATCCTTACCGATCCGGTGGAGCGGTCCTGTGATGCGCACCGTGATGATTCCGTGATTAACCTCAAGAATATCCGCAAAATGCGTTACCGGACAGCCCCATGGGCGATAACGGATGATATCCCCAACTCCAACCTGAACGCTTCGGTCAAACGGATGCAAATCCTCCAGGCAGGATGTTTCACCTTCAAGTGGCGATAAAATGAAATCCGCTGCAAGATGGTCGATGAGTCCAACAATCTCGTCTTTCGCAGGCGTCCCTGCATCTGCCACCACCTCATCCCCACCTCTTGCCATACCCGATAAAATTTCCTCGATCGCACCGATGCGTCCTTTGAATCGATTTTGAAACAGATACGGGCATCCCGATGTTTCTACCTGCCTGGCAGCCAGTGCTGCTGCGAACTGCGTACAATTTGTGCACCCACACTCGCCACAATTAAGCCCTGGTAGTAGCCGATATATTCGTTTCATCGTCGCATGTTCCTTATTCCAAGTTTGCTTGCATCCGGATGCACATAAAGATGTTGGATGCCGGCGCCAGGCAGTATATGGAGTGGATGTGACACTTCAATGGAATGTCAGGACCGCGGTTTTCTTAAGCGGCCGGCATCCCACGCAAAGCCGGACGAAGATCTAATCACCTCTGAAGTC
>JAUVEF010000175.1 GCA_030594905.1 Methanosarcinales archaeon | reverse complement strand
GTAAACGCGTTTCCGCCGACGATCGACTTGTTTGGAGCAACAGCAACGCCCGTGAGCCTGCTTACGAGGCGGGAGGTCGTGTACAACTCACTGCAATTGATCTTTGTTGGTATGTGGTGCAGCGACTCAAGCACCATTGCAACCTCCTCAAGAGGCGCGTTCCCTGCCCGTTCGCCGATGCCGTTTATGGTCACGTGCGCCTGCGCTGCGCCTGCAAGGATCGCAGCCACCGTGTTCGATGTCGCAAGCCCGAAATCGTCGTGACAGTGAATACTAAGCGGTGCATCGAGATCGGCAAGTTCCTTAAATATCTCTGTGGTGCGATCCGGAGTCAGTATCCCAACGGTGTCGCAGAAGCATAGCCGATCCGCGCCAGCTTCGATACCATCAGCATACAGCGACTTCAGAAACCCGATATCAGCACGCGAGGCATCCTCACCGCTCAGTTCAACGATGAGCCCGTGGTCCTTTGCAAACTCACAAACCCTGGTAGCCTCATTTCGTACGGTTTCACGGTCTTTCTTCAGTTTTTTTTCGATATGAAGATCAGAAACCGGAACAACTAAATGAATCGAATCCACACCGCAGTCGAGAGCCATCTCGACATCAATCTCGCGGATCCGGCAATAGCTGCATACCTCGGCATCCGGATTATCGCGCACAACTGCCCGGATGCCTTCCTGCTCGCCACCCGCCATGATCGCGCTGCCAGCCTCAATCACGTCCACACCCAAAGAATCGAGTTTTCGTGCAATCCATACCTTCTCCTCAGGCATTAGCGACACGCCAGGCGTTTGCTCGCCATCTCGCAGTGTCGTATCCAGAAATCTAACGGTGCTGGTGGGGTCTGTTATGTGAATCCCTCTAATCAATTGTTATGCAGTTATTTATGGAAATCTCTTGCGCAACCACTTAAGAATGTTGACATGCCACGAATGAAAGTAGCCGATAGTTTTACAGTACCTTACAACATGATCAAGTATATGCATGGGCTCGTAGGGTAGCGGATATCCTATTGGGCTTCGGACCCAATGACTCGTGTTCGAATCGCGGCGAGCCCGTATGTGCATAAAGGTGGTAAACATGAAAGATATCGACATTCTGACCAAACGGGCAACTGAAATGAAAGCGAACGGTATGCTTGACGGGCAGATCGCTGATGAACTCAATATCTCGCGGGAGACTATTGTCTGGCTTCTGACACGCGCCAGCAAGAGGGGTGGGGTTCGCGCACCAAAGGATCTGTCTATTGACTGGGGGAACATTGGCGAGAGTTCGTACCGGATGCGGTGCGTCTCGGATGCAATGGTGGATCTGGTCCTCGACAATATCGGCAGTTTCGAGGGTGCTGATGTGGTGGTCGGCATAGCAGTCAGCGGCATACCACTGGCAAGCATCGTTGCAAACGAACTGGATGCCAGACTTGCGATATTCCACCCAAATAAGCAACTATTTGGTACGGAAAACGCCGATGCAGTCGGCATCTTCAGCCAGTCCTTCGCAGACGTCAAGGGCGCAAACTGTGTGATCGTTGACGATGTAATCACTACCGGACACACGCTCGTGGAGACCACCCGGCAACTTACCAACGCGGGTGCGAAACCGACTGCGATCACCGTGCTTGTTGATAAACTCGGTCAAGATACGATCGAGGGAGTTCCAGTCCATCCGCTGTTACGTATCCTGTGGGTAGTCTGAAACAGAACCGATCAGTCACAGGCGAAAAACGGGCTAAGTGGGTGGCTATTTCGTGCAGACTGCAAGTAGATAATAGCCGATGCTGTTGAACGGGAAGTCCCAGCGCACAATGTTCTCAATCCTACCGGATATCCGCTGGTACAGCGAGACTTTCTTCTCTATGCGGCGTAGATGCGGGTATAAAAAGATCATGATACTGCCAACACGCGCTCTTTGAAACCCTGCGCCCCGCATCTTCCTTATAAGTTCCCTTCTTGAAAAATAATATGTCCATAACCCATCACTCACAAAATCCTTGTTTTTGAGCGCGTGTCGCACCCAGTCACGGTTTCCGACGAATGTGTGCATGAGCCACCAGTTGAGATTCCACCGGTTAACGATCGTAAATAGCGCCTTGCCCCCCTCTGCGAGCACCCTGTGCATCTCGGAAAACGCGCAGTCAAACTCAGGAATGTGGCTGTATGCGCCGAACATTGAGGTCAACATCGAGATGCTGTTTTCCTTGAACGGGAGCGCATCTGCGCTTGCGATGATGAATGGTATCAAAAGACCTGCTTCGTCTGACTTTTTCTTTGCGACGCGGATCATTTCTGCTGAGATATCAAGCCCTATCACGCTAAAACCGTCCTTTGCCAGAGCAAGTGTCTGTTCCCCGGTTCCGCAGCCGACATCAAGAATGAGACCTTTGAAATCCACCAGATTCTTCTGCAGGACCGAGTTCTCGACTGTCCGCATGTAATCCAGTTGCGGATTTGAAAATCTTGAGTCGTAGTCGGATGCGAGGCAGTCGTAGTATTTCGGGATGTTTATTTCGGGCATTGATCTCCGGATTACTTTCTTATCGTCATCTTGCACCCGTTTTCTGCAAACGTTGCGTCCAATTTCAGCCCGATGTTCGCTGCTACTTTCTTGTGATACCCGTCTATGCAGCCACGGCAGTAATCTTCTCCGGATACCGGCATTCCCATCCTTCCAAGTTCCATAGCCACTTTTAGCGTAGCACACATCTTTGTATTGAGAATAGCGCTATTCTCATCGCCTTCCACCTCAACATCGCTGCCATGCAGGTTCTTACTAATTGTTGCATAGTGTAGTACGTATTTCAGCGGAGTGTCCGCGCCCATCGATTTAAGGTTCATGGCGCAGCCCTGCGCTGCAATTGTCCCAAGTTCGTCGTCTGCGTCCGGCCCGAATTTTTGCCGGATAGCAGCTCCGGTTCCTGCCGTAAATCCGACAAACATCTCTGAAGCGATCTTCTGACACTCATCCTTGCTCAGTTCCGGTATTTCAGTCATTCTTGTCCATCTCCGTATGTCCAAACATGGGTCTGCCCGGACATGGTATTTGGCTACGGGCGTCCAAAATTTTTGCGGGTTTGCCATCACCCGCACGACTCATGAAACACATTTCCAGCCGTGAAACTTCTGTGTTGCGTGCAACATGTGCAGCTAAAGCCCATGTTCCCGGTTTCGCCTCACTCGATCTCCATGCCGACCCAGTCCGCGATATCCGCAACACCAGTGCCAGCGTCGCCACCATCACCATTGCCGCGCAGATAACCAGTCACCGTCTTTAACACCTGGACCGCGGTCGGATGCATCATCATGAAGAGATCGACGCCTGCAAGCGCAAGCGCAAGCCCTGTCGAAATCTCCCAGATCGGTCCCCTATACTCGCGGGGTCCCCAGTCCGAGTCCTCCTTAATCGGCGAGGCAACCATCCACGACTCTCTTGCA
>JAUVEF010000090.1 GCA_030594905.1 Methanosarcinales archaeon | reverse complement strand
GTCACGTTGACGGTCACGTTGATCGACCCGTTTGGTGCAACCTCTGTCGGATCAAGCACCACTGAGTGAATCGTCGGCGGTGTCGTTGCAGCATAAGCTGCAGATATTGTTCCAATCATTACCACGATTGCAATGATTGCGACTCTCAAATACGATCTGTTTATGTCCATTTATTCCCTCTTTATTTATTCTTGAGTAGTTCTTATTCCGAAAGAACTACAGGAGGGGTCCCCCTCCCCTATACCGTTTCACCATAAACGTATATCGTTGATACGATGGATCCATCTCTTTTTCCGGAATTTTTACCTCTTTACCACACACCTCCTCTAGCAGGTCTACTTTCGGTGTTGTGCCACTTTTATTACCCCACTGAGTGCAATGGATTTTTATACCCCTGTATGTTGCCTGCCGATGTGGCAGATATGGCTAACATATTCGCCCTGACACTTAGTCTCTCTTCATTTTTGATGCCAGAAGCGATGCAACAACCAATCCCGCGATCGAACAGAATGCCCCAAAACCGGGAATCGTATTCTCCGTTGATGGACGCTCCGGATGTTTATCGGTTGTGGTTGTGGTCGCGGTTGAAGATACGGAATCAGCAGGTTTTTCAGCTGCAGTCGTCGTAACCCCGGTCGATCCCTCCACAGTGCATGTTCCACTGTTGACAACAACAGCACCGATCTGGTGAGTGCCTGAATCGTATAAGCTCGCCTCTAACGTCAGGTCACAGGTTCCCTGCCCGAGTGCTTCAAATTCGATCGATGTCAGTACACCGGATTCGGTCGCACCGCCGACAACCCCGGGATCGCCCATTCTGGCATATTCGATCTTTCCGACTGCGTTGTTGATACCGTTTAATATCTCACTACTGAGAAACGTCCCTTTGCTCTGACCATTCGCCTTCAACATCGCATTGTCAAAATAGAGCGTGCATTCCGCGCGATAAATCTCATTACCAGCAGGATCCACAACAATGTCCAATGTGAACGTATCCCCCTGCGATACGGTCATCGTCTGGGGCGATATGCTCACAGCGCTTTCTGTTGCCACTCCGGTCTGGCAGATGCAGGTTAGTAGCAGAACTGCTAATGCAAACAGTTCTGTGCGTTTTCTCATCATCTGGTTCATATACATAGCCCACCGAAACTTCACTATGATGTGTTATTACACGTTACTTGGATTGTATTAAAGGTTTCGGCATTATATGGGGGCATTTTTATTATTTTTGGTGATACTTCATCCCCCAAAATTCATACATAATAAAAGATTTAATATACTCAAAGGTCATATTAGAATATATGTCGAAAGGTAACATCCCTTCATGACCTTTTCACCAAACTTTTCACCAAACTTTTCACAAAAGTTTGATCAAAAACTGTGAGCCTTTTCATCTATGCCTTCGGGCGGAGGAATAAGCGAAAACCCCTGGAGAGTTTTTTCTTGCTCGCAAACTTTTCACAAAAGTTTGATGGCTTCGCCGATGCTCCGCATTCAAAAACGCTAACCCCTCCCGGAGGGCAGTTTTTACTCGATTTTTTTGTGAAAAAAATCGGTCACGACAGCCGGACATTCCCCTGCGTCGGCTCGTAAAGTTCGCCTTGCGTCTTGAGTCTCTTTAGCATATCCTCGACGTGTTCCCTGTCAAAACCTTGCTCCTCAGCCTTTGCATAGATATCGTCCTTCGAAGCCATGCCACCGTGCTCTGCCGCAATATCGCGTATGATGCCGCGCAGTATCTTGAACTTATCACGCTGGCTCTTGCTGACGCCGGTGGTTATTATATCGGCATCGAACATGCCGGTCTCGGCATCGAATGCAACCTGCCGCAGGCAGCTCTCGACGACTCGGATCACACGTTTTGCATCATCGATCGTGACCTCATCGGAAAGGCGCATCCTTGCGCTCGCCTCGCATAACCTCACCAGCGCCTCAAGCTGCCGTGCTGTTACAGGCACAGGCGAATCCCGATCCTCGCCCTGCCTCCGAAGCCCGAGATAGAACTCGATCAGGAGATCCATTGCGTCACCCTCTATGATTGGATAGACACCCCTCTTCGCATAAGCGATGTACTTCCTGAGCAGATCAGGCATGATCTCCGGCTTTATGATCGTCATCGCACCTTCGACCTCCACTTGCGTGACGCCGCTACCTGAGACGTTGGTCCGGTGGGCGTGAAGTTCGCCTGCATGGTGCGCTCTAAGAATGTGGGATGCGATAGCCGAATCCCTGCCGATATCGGGTTCATCCTTGAGCACGAAGATCAAGTCGAACCTGGAGAGGAGTGCAGGCGCCATCTTGATCTGCTGCGCGATTCCTTCGTACGGATCGAACCTGCCATATTTTGGATTCGCAGCACCGAGAAGGGAGCATCTCGACTTCAGGGTCGCCATAATGCCTGCTTTCGCGATACTTACCGTGTTATGGAGGATCAGCCCGTTACTCACGAACGTGTGGTCCGGCTCAACCGTGACGTCATAAACCCAGTCAAAGCCATCGTTTCTGACCATAGAGACCGATTTGACAGTCGTAAACCGGATGTCGGACTCAATGATTCTTTTTATGTCCTTGACCTCATCCCTTGCTGCTTCGATCTTCGCCTTCGCGATGCGCCTGACATGTTCTAACAGGTAGGGTGCGTCCTTTGCCGAAGGCGTCCTTTCGATATATGTCACCACCGAATTTGAAAGACCGATCTGTTCAGCGATCAGATGAATGGGGATCCGGTATCTCTTTCGTATTTTCCGCGGTTTTCTCATCTTATCGATCTCGTGAAGGCGGATTCCGGACAGGTATGATTCGACCCTGTTCAGGTATTCCAGGACGAGTTTCCTGTGAATCCCCTCATTATTCGCGATGATCTTGTCGAAATAAGCGCGATCCAACCTGTAATCTATCAACAGTTCTTTTATCCGGATTGCGATATCGACCGGCACGCGGTTAAGATCGTTCAGTTTGCTTCTGCGTCTGATTGCAAACCCCCTTATTATTCTATTTTTCGGGTCGTGTTTCCATAAGGTGTCGTAAAACTGTTGTTGGTTGTCGTATCCTGATATCACCACGTTGTATCTGCTTTTTGTTTCACCGTTACTGTTTGATCGGTATTCATCAGGGGAAGTTATGCAGGAGTAGATGCCAAGACAGAGCAGCAGATCAGAATAATCGTTTGCCAGACCGATTGAATCCGCTTCGTACCCAAATCGCATGGAATCGCAAAAACCATCGCCGGCTAACGCACCGAGTAAGAATTCTATCTTAACATCGTCGTTTGATGCGAAGATCTGATATGGAATTCGCCTTTCATGCGATTTGACAATCGCTCCCTTAAAATTCAGTTTTATGTAATCGTATGGAATGGTCGATGCGCACCCGACTGTGTATAAATCCTTCGCATCGTTTCTTCCTGTACGATGCGTCTGCCGCTGGATATGTGTCGCTGTATTAAAGGTTCTTCGGATCAGGTTATCCACAGCGGTTAAGTTTTCAAAATTGGTATTCGGAATGATGACCTCACAAACATCGTTCTTCTCTGAAAAACAGAGGTACCCAAGCAGCCTGCCAAGATCACGGTTAAGGTGTGTCGGGAATGTTACCTCCTTGTAATTGCTGTTAAGTGTGTTTTTAGGTGAATCCGGGATTTGTAACGGAACATCTGAACTGACGAGAGGGTATTTGGTTGGAATCGGAGCAAACATCCCGCATTCAACCATATCTGCCTGCATGGTTGTTATCTCGCCGTTTTGCACGACATAAACCGGGTGTTCCGGTGTAACGGTGATGCTTCTTCCGTTCGAATACGTGACCTGTATGAAGTGGTCGGGCGCCTTATGCCGGCTGACACGATTGATTGGTGTATGGCATATATTATTATCCTGATTAAGTGCCAATATCGCCATACCGTCAAGATCGCGGTTACCCTCGAAGGGTAAAATTTCACAATCTACCCCGTCTACGGTCTTATCCCTGTTATTTTCGATAAGCGCATCAACAAACTCCCCAATCCGGACTTTCCGCCCATCTGAAAACATAATCTCGGTGGAGGGGTGGTAGGATTGCTGCTCCATTGCCTCATGAATCGCACTCCGGTCCTCCGGACGCATCTTATCCATCTCATCGACCGCTGCGATCCCCTGATCGGCTAGCACGAGTGCGCCAGCCTCAAGCGTCCACCTGCCATCACCGAACTCGTCGCGGACCGCAGCCGCGGTAAGCCCAGCTGCCGAACTTGAGCGACCACTCGTGTATATCCCGCGGGGCGCAAGTTTCGTGATGTACCTGAGGAGTTGCGACTTGGCAATCCCGGGATCGCCGACGAGCAGCACATGCACATCCCCGCGGATCCTCGCGCCGTCAGGAAGGTTCTTTGGAATGCCGCTCATCAACTGGAGCGCAAGCGCCTCCTTCACCTCCTCATAACCATAGATGGATGGAGCGATCGATGCAATGATTTTTTTATATATCCCGGGGTCTTTACTGAGTTTTATGATCTCTTCTTCCTCTTCCGGTGCAATCTCGATCTCGGTGAACTCCTTGTCCTTCGTCTCGATCGAGACCGAGTCGAGTATGATATCAAAGAACGTGCTCTTCCCTTCGCGCGTGATCCGCTGGTATGACCGCAAGACTCCTGCAACAATCACATGATCCCCTGGCGCTACGATCCCTGCAATATCATCCTCGATATTGATGTCAAGGGTCTGCGGTTGTTCGCCTCCACGCATGTCCTCTGGAGATTCCTGCACACGCAGTTTCTGTGCGTCTACAAACTCCGATTCGGTAAGTTTTATCTTAAACTGTCCTTTTCTCCCGCATCCCTCGTTTTTACACATATACGGCTCCACAAACCTGCCGCTGGACTGGGGCACGAGCATGGTCTCTCCGCACCCGTTGCATTCGAATGCCGCTACAAGCAATCTCGGGCGCACCTCGGTCGCCATGCGCACAAGCCCCTCGATAGCGATCAGTTTCGAGATGTGGATGCTCCTGAGATCCCGTATCTTCACCTTCTGCGGGATGTTCGTGATCCGCAGATGCGCGTTTATGAGTGTCTTCTTGACCGGGAGATCGAAACTCCGGAGCGCTTCCTCTGCTACATTGAGAATCCGATCAGGATGCGCCAGAAGTTCCTCTGCCAGATCGGGATCGAATTTCTCGATATTTACGAAATCAACATACAGACTTCGACTTTCCGGGTATTCGTTCGCCAGAGCAAGGATATCTCCGATATAGTAACGATTAAAAAACTTATCCCACTGGGCAGATGTGTCGGTTTTCATGTCGTATCAGGGATGGTGTCTGTCAGATATTTAGGGTTTTGATCAGGATGTCCGGATCGTGGACATGGTATGTGCAGGTCCCGGCATCTTGTGGGGTGCTGGCGGCGTTTTCACTATGCAATGTCATTATGTGGTGAAAGTCGGTGGAAGTGGTGACAAGGATACTTT
>JAUVEF010000129.1 GCA_030594905.1 Methanosarcinales archaeon | reverse complement strand
GACTTCCGTGTCATACACCGGACTTTCCAATAGTTCGGAAACACTCAGAGTCACTTCGGATTTTTCAGTGGATACAGGTGCCGGTGATTTCTCCTCAATGCATCCCGTAAATATTATAATCGCTACAATTACTACTAAGTTTATTAAGCCTATTATGGTTTTCTTTTTCATATTTTCACTCCTTTCTACATACAAAATCACGGAAAGCAGGATTTGGAATCCAGGTTTCATGATATCCTGTATAATAAGATATACTGGAATTATTAATAGTCATCTTTAACTACCAATCGATTCGCAGTTATAGTTAAAAACTAAACAAATATTCTTGTTTTGCATCCCGAGGCCGATTGCATATAACGTTCTCAGCATAAAAAAAGTTTTTGCGAAGCAAAAATGGAGTGTGGAATTATGGAAATCGGAATCAATCTACTGAATAGAGCTAACAGGGCACAATTGTTATTAATGATCGGAACCAGCATATTTGCTGCTGGTGCAATGGGTTTTATAGCCGGATACCTGTCACAGGGGCAGACTTCGGTATTAGGTGCCGTGTCTCTTATTTTCACAGGTGTGGGTTCAAGTGCGAAGAGGGTGAAGTATTCGGACGCGCCGGACCCTACGAAATGATAGCAAATATATTTGCGGCAGTTGCAACGTACAACCAGTCCCGTTTTGCACTCACACAAGACATGCACAGTATGGAAGACATCCACCGCATCAGTCCGGTTCCACGGATGTCTTTAGAACAATGGGCCGAAATTGGGCTTGCAATTGCATTGGTTCTCCTGGTCGGATTGCGTGAAGCTACCATGATTCTGACTCATTAGTGATGAATAAATTAGGATCTCTCTAACATTGAGTGGGTTAAGCCAATATCTTGTTCAAATATGAGGCAGGATCGCTCTCTCAGCAAATGCGCGAAATAGAAATATATATTAAGGATATCCGTGGCCCCTGCCTAAATGATTGAAATCAACTGCTCATAAAGGTGTCGCCCCTTCGGGGTCGCTTCGCTGGACACCATTATGGCAGTTGTTTTTTCCTGTTGTATTGAGGCAGGGCGCGACCGAAGCAGATATACCGAAATGGTCACATTACCCACTCAATCTTAAAGAAAACCAAAAAAAATAAGTAACAAAAGAACCCAAATACAGATGGGAGGTTATCACAAATGGGAAACGAAAAAATATTCTGGATTTTCGGCATTCTCCAGTGTATGTCATTAGGAACAATAATTTTTCTAGTTTTCAGATCATTGAATATGATCAGTGAAGTTGAAGTAATCGGGTTAGATACTCAAATTTTGTTGAGTATTTTGTTTCCGGTATTTCTATTGATTGTTGAATACTTAATTTATTCAAAGGAATAAGGTAATCTCTGCCCGGGTGCCCGTCTCGATCTGCTCCGCCCGCCCCTGTGGTGTGGGGGCTGGCAGGCGCTTTTGTGGTGCCTCGCTGATGCATGGGTATCCGGGGGGTGCGGAGTGAATCTTGTGTTGGTTAGCTGCCGGCGGCTGTTAAAATATATTATTTATGAAATACTACACCGCAAAGGACGCAAAGTCATGGCAATAGAATCCTTTGCGGTCTTTGCGCACTTTGCGGTGAGATATTAATGAACTCCAGCCCCCGTTCCCTCTTCGGCTCTCCTACCGCTCCCTCTCGCCTTCACTCTGCACCATGCTCTCCCGATACTCCCTGGAAACAGCACTACCCATGCCCAATTCCCGCCAAAAATCCGCCAGCCACCCCAGGACACACAGCACCCGGGATAGTCAGCGGTAATATTCATTGGCAGCTAATCAGCTATCGCCTCCGCGAGCCCCGGCACCTCTTCAGCGCCAGACTGGACTATGATGCTCGATCCCTCTAAATCATCACCGATAGGCTCGTACCGCCCGCCCAGATGCTCGGCGAGGAACGCATCAGTTACGGCGTAAAACGAGAGTCTGTTCTCAGGTCTGGCAAAGCCGTGTCCTTCGTCTGTGTACAGAATATATGTCACAGGGATGTTTGCATCCTGCATCGCCTGGACGATCTGGTCGGACTCTGCCTGCTTGACACGCGGGTCATTTGCGCCCTGACCGATCAGGAGTGGCTTTTCGATCTGATCCACGTAGGTTAGCGGCGATCGCCCGGCGAGGAACGCTCTGCCATCTTCTGTTCTGGCGTCGCCCATGCGCGTTGCAAAGAGCTCGATCGCCGGCTGCCAGTACGGCGGCACCGTCTCGAACAATGTTATCAGATTAGACGGACCCACGATGTCTACGCCACAGGCAAACGTATCAGATGTGTTTGTAATGCCCCAGAGCGTTGCGTATCCGCCGTAACTGCCTCCCATGATCGCCACACGATCCGGGTCGGCGATATCTTCCTGAACCGTCCAATTGACCGCGTCGATTAGGTCGTCATGCATCTTACCGCCCCACTCCAGATTACCAGCGTTGGCGAATTCTTTGCCAAATCCCGTGGAGCCGCGGAAGTTGACACTCAAAACAGCATAGCCGCGGTTAGCCAGCCACTGGTGTACGGAGTTGTAGCCCCAGTTGTCTCGTGCCCATGGTCCGCCGTGGACGAACAACACCAGTGGCAGGGGCTCATCCGGGCGCCCATCGGAATCACTGTCGCTTCCAATCGGCAGTGTGTAGTAACTGACCATGTCCAGCCCATCACGCGACTTGATGACCACAGGGTGCATCTTTGCAAGAGTTAACCCTTCAAGTGCCTTCCTATGCGTGAACAGGAACTCCGCACCCCGTTCTTCGCGGTCATAGCGGTAGTACAGCACCGGACCATCATCCATCTCGTAGGCGACCATCCAGTAGTTATCATCCAGTGTCCGGCTCACAACCTCGACATCGCCGTCAGCAACCGTGTTCAGGTAGTCAAGGTCACCAGCGATGGACTCGTCAATGATCTGCCAGTGCCTGCGCTCGTAGGTGAAAGCGACTGCCTGGACAATCTTTTCAGTCGGATGGATCATGAGGTCACTGGTATCCGCATGTGAGTCCTCAGCGATCAGGGTCTGCTCGTCAGTTTTGAGGTCCATCGCGAAGAACGCAGCGGTGTTACGGTTGCGGCTGTCTATCATGTACAGAATCGTACCGGTCTTGTCAAACCCGACAATGCCTGTGGTGAGCAAATCATCCGTTGCGATCTCCATGAACAGCTCCCAGCTCCCATTTTCGGTTGTCTGGAATATCTCGTTTCCGCCATCGGATGTTAGTCGCTCCGCGAAGCGGACGTTATAGTCATCATCGGTTGTGAATCCCAGAAAACCCTCGTTCTCCATGACAAGACTCCTCTCACCGGTTGTGATGTTGACACGGTAAATGTCGTGAAGTGTGGGATCACGGTCATTGAGAGCGATTAATATCTCACCGGGGAACTTCTGGCTGACCGCCTGGATTCTGGCTTGTACGCCCTCAAGTGGAGTCAAATCGGTGATCTCGTCGGTCTCCAGGTTCACGCTGTAGACCCGCCAGTTCTCATCACCAGCCTGGTCCTGGAGATACAGGACGTGCTCGCTCGTGTATGCCCAGAAGTAGGTGCGTACGCCGCGGTCAGTATCGTTCGTGACCGGCTCTGCTGCGCCTGGGTCATCAGCAGGTCCCACCCAGACGTTCAAGACACCATCTACGGGGGCAAGGTAGCTGATCCGGGTCCCGTCCGGGCTTAGACGGACTGTGATCTTGTCAGGATTGCCGAATAAAACCTCGCGCGGGATGAGCGGGGTGGCGTCCGGCTGACTCATATTCTCGGTCGGCTCTTCTCTCGGGGCACTTTCGTCGCTGATGCAAGCGGACGCCAGCAACGCAGCGATTATCAGGACTAATATCAGTAGTGTTTTCATCTTTCGTTCCTCCTCTGGATGTTTTAACTTTTGTTTCGTCAGGAATTGTCGTTTGAATTCAATTACTCTTTAATCGTTAGTCACCTCACAAAAGAACCTGCATCATCCGCTCCCGATACTCATGGAAAGCATCCCTGCCCGCACCGGTCAGCCGGAGCATCGTATGCGGCTTTCTGTCCACAAACTCCTTCACGACCTCGATATATCCGGCAGCCTCAAGCTTGCTCGTATGCGAGGAGAGATTGCCCGCCGTAAGCCCGGTCTGGCGCATCAGGAATAGGAAGTCTGCACTCCTGGGCTAACAACCACCCGGCAAGCGCTTCCGCGCCCCCAGCCCAGGCACACCGCCAGAAGACGACAAAGAGCCGCGGACACGCCTCACAATCATCCCGCGAACCGCCCGGTCACACAGAAACCTGATGGCAGGAATG
>JAUVEF010000196.1 GCA_030594905.1 Methanosarcinales archaeon | reverse complement strand
TAATCGTGAGTAAAGTATTTAACCTTATTGGCAGCTATGCTAATTGGGCATCTTTTCGAAGAGATGTTCCATGTCACTTCCCCACCACAACCCCTGCATACCCGACCACTTCTGCCATCGGCTGCACATCCCCGCTGTTTGAGTAATTGAGCAGTTTCGCAGAATTCGCGCCAAGTCCCCTGCAGACCCGCATCATCACAGCGATCGGACCGTGTCCGCATACCGAAGCGTCCCGCTCACGGATCCGCGAGTAAAATTCGGTGACGTTTAATTCAAGCAGCGGGTCAAGCACGTAATGATCGATGTCATACGCGACCGCTGCCGGCTTATAGTGCGTGAAATCGGATGATGCGATCACAACAACCTTCTTGTCCGTCTCTGAGATCGCATCCATCAGTTCGTCGCTCACATCGCGTGCGGTCTCCTCGTCCTGCAAGCCCATGCATACGGAAACTATCTTGAAGTCCTTGAAAAGCGTCTGGAGAAACGGTAGCTGGACCTCGATCGAATGCTCGTACCGGTGTGCGCTCTCATCGACATCAATGATGCGCCGCGGAAGTGACTCGATGAGATCGAGATCGGAATCGACATCCCCAAGCGGCGTACGCCATGTATCAGACGATACCGAGACCATGGAGCCGTATCCGGTGTGGTTTGGCCCGATGATCACGAAGGTGTCGGCATTCGGGAGCGCCGCGTACACATGCGCGGACGTTCTTCCGGAGTACATGTATCCGGCATGAGGCACGACCGCGCCCGTGATCGCTGGATCTGGGGTGATCGTTATGCCTGAAAAGTATGATTTGATATCCTTTTTCAAGGTTCTGGGATTTGATGGATAGAACTGCCCTGCGACTACTGGGATTCTCATTATGCTCACCGATCATACAGATGCCCTTTCCAGACTTATGTCTAACGCATGGGCGAGGTTGTCAGGACCTCGGGTGTTGGGGGCAGACACGCGAAGTGTTTTAGATCCCAAAGCAAGAGATAAATACAACCGCTGGAAAATATGAACAGGTATCTATCATGCTCTCAGCAAGCCCAACCAAACCAGAGATCATTGCGATCACAATCGCGAAACTCAAACTCAACCCGGGCGACACATTCTGCGACATCGGCTGCGGCACGGGCGCGGTCTCGATAGCGGCATCGAGATTCGCGGACACGATCTACGCAATCGACATCCGGGAGGAAGCCATTCGAGTGGCAGAGCAGAACTTCGCTGCCGCCGGAATCCTTGACACAGTAACGCTTCTCCACCGCGAGGCGTCCGAAGCGATTGCAGACCTGCCCGCCCGCATCGACTGCGCATTTGTCGGCGGCACAAAGAATGTCGAGAGCGTGCTTGCGGGACTCTGTGCCAAAGTCGGTGGGCGGGTGGTCGCAAATGCGGTACGGATCGAGACCGCTGCCCGGATCATCGGATGCATGAAGTCGCTCGGGATATTCGAGGAGGTGATTCACGTTCAGGTCTCGAAGGGATACGAGCTTGCAGGGGAGACCGCGTTTAAGCCGATGAATCCTGTATATATTATGGTCGGGGATACAGATAGATAGAGGGATGGAGATACACTGATATACCAGTAGTGCTACAGTTTACACTGGTGACTCAAGATGTCAACTGCTGTTTCAATTCGGCTGTCTGATGATATTGCGTACGAATTAGAGGGTCTTGCCAGGACTATAGAGCGTTCCAAGACGTACATCATCCGTAAGGCTATAGAATCGTATCTTCGGGAGTATGCTGACTATCTGGTAGCCATAGAACGTTTGAACGATAAAGATGACGAGATCATCTCAAGCGACGAAATGAGGAATCGCCTTGCCTTATATGATTGAGTATAAATCATTGGTCGTTCGAGATCTAAAAAAATTGGATAAGAGAGTGGCTGGGCGGATACTCAATCAATTGGAAACGAATCTGTCTGAAAATCCAAACGGTGGTCAGCCCCTTACCGGACAATTCAAAGGTTTGTTCAAATACCGTGTAGGCGATTATCGTATCATATACACCAGAACCATGGAGGGTATACTTGTCTTACGAATCGGACACCGCAGCAAGGTATACAGGTAAAGCACGCTTTGAGGGGGCAGTGGCCGCGTTTAAGCCGGCAAATCCGGTATATATTATAGTGGGGAATGCAAGAAAACAAGGAGGAAAACAATGTTAATCGGACTCGGACTCGGACCCGGCGATCCTGAACTGCTGACGCTCAAGGCGGTGCAGATACTCGAGGATAGCGATAAGGTATTTGTTCCGGGAAAACTCGCTCTGGATCTGGTTCTGCCGTACACGGATGCAGAGATACTCGATTTTCCGATGACGCACGACAAAACCACACTGGACCGAACCATCGATCATAACGCGGATGTCGTTTCCGCCGCAGCCATGCACAAACTGGTCGCATTCGGGTTGATCGGCGACCCCAACTTCTTTTCGACGTTTACCCGCCTGAAAAAGCGGATACGGGAAAAATACCCGAACCTCGTCATCGAAACCGTGCCTGGAATCAGTTCAATCACGGCATTCGCATCGAGAACCGATGCCAACATCGATCGTTCGTTCGTGGTCAGCGATGGCTCGCCTGTTGCCACAAAGATCGTGTTAAAGACGCGAACGCCAAAAAAAATCAGGGACGGTCTGATCGAGGAGGGTTACAGAAATTTTATCTTTGCTGAGAAGCTCTTCTCTGACGAAGAGCGGGTAACAGATGAGATTCCAGACAAGGGCGATTATTTCAGCA
>JAUVEF010000066.1 GCA_030594905.1 Methanosarcinales archaeon | reverse complement strand
CCAATGAGATATCTTCCGCAGTTTATGGCACGATCGCTTACCGAACACTTGTGGAATCGGTGCTCTGGTTTAAGTAGCCGGTCAACTGAGCTGTCGTCGGATGGGATCCCTGCGATCGAGATGGCAGTCTTGCGGTATCGTCGCTGGTATGGCTGCGGGGGGGGCTTGATCCGGAGTGCAACGGGGGATGTGCGGCAGGGTTGCCGTGTGCAGGCGGACTTACGTGGTGGGTTTCGAGTGACTTCATCGGGGGTATCATGATGGACGCTGAAGCCGGGGTGGGTCGCGTGGATTGTGTGGTGTGACTTCTAATATTGTAGAACTACCAACAAACTACCAAAAACTACCAAATTGGTAGGAAAGTTTATAGATTGGTAAGTTTTCTATTTGACTATGAAAGTTCCGAAGAAACCCCCGAACGTACGCGATATTCTTGAAAAAAACAGCGAACAAGTTTTTAAGTTATTAAGCGATGAAACGGTCTACGACTTTGTCGTAAAGTGTAATCAGGACTATATTCATTGGGATAAACTCCGATATAAAGAAACGCCCAATAAAACAAATCCAGAATATATATGGGCTCTTATTAAGATATTTCGCTCACAGCAGTATAAACCGATTAAATTTAACGATTGGACATTCAAATATCTTCTTTTGAGTGATGCCCAGCGGAAACTCCATCTTATGGATAAAGGTACGGCAGGTCACTTAGAAACCGGTTTGGAATCTGTCAGCACCGAAGGGCGAGGTCGTTATATCATCAGTTCATTGATGGAGGAGGCAATCGCTTCAAGTCAGTTAGAGGGGGCAGCCACAACCAGAAAAATTGCAAAAGAAATATTGCGATTGAATAGAAAGCCTATAAACTATTCTGAGCGGATGATTGTCAATGGTTATGAAACCATGCAAAAAATAACAAAAATGAAAGATAGAACCCTAACACCTGAAATAATTCTTAAATTGCATAAAAATATCACAAAAGACACTCTCGAAGATAAAAATGATGAAGGTCGCTTCAGAGATAATAATGAAATTGTTGTTGGAGATCCTCTGGAATACGAGAAGATTTACTATACCCCACCCGATTATAAAAAAATAAATGGTTTGATGGAAGAGTTTTGTGAATATGCAAGTAATGATGGCGGGGAGTTTATTCACCCGGTGGTCAAGGGAATCATTCTTCATTTTCTTATTGGATATATTCATCCGTTCAATGATGGCAACGGAAGAACTGCGAGAACGATCTTTTACTGGTATATGCTCTCAAGGGGATATTGGTTATTCGAATATATGTCAGTTTCCCGGATTATTTTGCGATCAAAAACAAAATATGGTTTAGCTTACCTTTATACTGAGACTGACGAAAATGATCTTGCGTATTTTATTAATTATAATTTAGATTCAATTGATGAAGCACTTCATGATATGGAATCTTATATTAGTAAAAAACAAAAGGAATATTCAGAAGCTCTTGACTTAATTCAAGGTATCAACGATATAAATTTACGCCAAGCGGAAATACTCAAGAAAATTATGAGGAGTCCAGAGAAAAATTTTGTCATCAACGAGATAATGACAACCTATAATGTAGCTTATGATACTGCACGCAACGATCTCTTACACTTGACTGAGTTGGGGTATTTAGAAAAGACCAAGATTAAGAATAAATTCGTCTTTAAATTATCAGAATATAGTATCAACAGATAATCCGTTAAATATTTTATTTCATAAATTATATAATAAAATGCCAATTACACCGCATGCCCATATTGTCCATCCAACATCTGCCTACACCCCTGCCAATACACGACCCCCGAGCCCCACAGATGCCCCGTATTTATCGTGGGTTTGGCGACTTCAGGGCGTACATCGGAGCAAAATATCTACTTAGGAGTCCCTAAATTGCCATCACCATCCCGCGTCAACCTCACCCGGACACTGAGGACATCTCAACCGGCAGCACCGCCCTTCGTTTGCACAGCACCGTTGCATGGAGGTCGGGCAGCGTCACCACATCGTTCTTTGCAAGGGTGTAATGGTGGCCATCCGTGCCTACGAAGGTGGGAATGCTCTTTAACACGCGCACGATCGCGTAACCATCCGGTGTGCCCATTTTCACTGTTTCGACCCCCTCAAGATTTCCCGTATCTTCGGCTGGTCTGGCGGTCGCCGCCTCTGGTGCCGGTGGGGTTGACACTGGTGGGGCAGGTGGGGCAGGCGGGACATGTGCAGCCGATGTGACTGGAGTAACGGGAGTAACAGGTGCAACCGGAGTAATTGGCGTAACTGATTCCCCCATTTCAACAGACTCACCAGCAATCACCTGTTCAACTGCACTCCAGCCCTGCCGCACCGCGCCAAGCACCGAATCATAGATGTCACGCTCAATTCGCGTCATCATATCAATGTCCTGCTTGATGCCGCCAATCTCCCCCATTATGCTCAAGGATGCAAGATTAACGATCTTTCCGATCCGTAGATTGAAGATGCGCTGCAAACGATCACTTGCGGTCTCAAGTTCGTCTGCAAGAAACTGGGCTTCTTTGCCAGATGCGGTTTTCTGCTCCTCACGAAGCCCATCAAGATACGTGCGCACACTTTCATAAAAGTCAGGCTCAAGTTTTGCGAGTTTTGATTTCTGCTCCTGTTTCAAGGTATTGCGCAGTTCTTCAAAGTCCATATTAGCATATTTGCGATCAAACATTACTTCAATCTGGTGGCAAACGCCGAAACATATTTATAGGAATTTGATGTGTTTTACTATCATCTTATGATAATGTTGAGGAACCTACCATGAACAAAACTCAATTATTTGCCGTGCTGATGCTGATGGTTCTTGGGTTGGTCTTTGTCTCGATTATCGTCTATGACTCAGACGCATCGATCGAGATGCAGCAGTGTGGTGGCTGTCATAATTCGGAGTACACTCAGGAGATGGCAGGGACTGGTATATGGCCTGCTGTGTTCAATGCGATCGTTCCTGATCAGAGAGGCGAACGTGCTGAGCCGTATTCCGGGAAGTGCCTCAGGGACCTTGCGGAATCTCAGGCACCGGAGAGCATGCAGCTACACGAGGGAATGCTATCAACTGAATGCATACGCTGTCATAACACACCTGTTGCACCGATGTATACCGAGTGCAGTATATGCCATGGCGATTATCAACATGCCACCGAGCTTGTAGAAGGCGACTGCCGGGATTGTCATCCTGCTCATGCCGCGGACACCAGCTATGGCTGTGCTGACTGCCATGAGACCCAGTACACCGAGTTCACCACATCCGGTGGCGGACATGCGACGAAGGACACCAGCTATGGGGCTCGACGATATACACTGAGTCCGACGACGTACAGTTATGATGCGCCATTGATCGGAGATGGATGCTACGCCTGTCACGAGGATCATGCCGAATCCATGACATGTCTGGACTGTCATGGGATTGAACACGGATCAGAACTAGCAGACTGTCAGGTCTGTCATAACCCACATGCTCCGACAGTGATCAAGTTCGGTGCTATCGTGACCAGCGAGAAGTGCATGTTGTGCCATGAAGGCACTAAGGAGGAGTTCATCACGTATCCGACCGAACATGCGAAGTTGAACTGCACTGACTGTCACATCGAGCACACCGGAGCAAAGGCATGTATCGACTGCCATGCTGATGCACACAAGGATATTGTTGTGGACGTTGACTGTATGACCTGTCACACGAACGGGCATGCACCGATCTGAGATCTGATCGTGCGATTCCACGATACAATGATGCAATGATACGATTCCGCCGGCACCCCCGGCGGGGTTACTTTTTATTTTCAGGTCTTAGCCCGGACTCCAGAGATCGGGCAATCAGGTAACATCCGGGCACCCGAGCAGAGTATACAAAAGACTAATGTGATGCGCCCGCTCAAATGTCAGTGAGGCGTTGTTTGGTGAGCATAGATGAGATCGTTAAACGGGTAGCAATCGTTTCCAGATATGATGAGCCTGACGCAATCCGGTTGGCAGGGCACATACAGAGCCATCTCGAATCGAAACCCTCGATCAAGGAGGTTATACTCGATCACGACACCGCATCTGGACTTGGAACGGGTGGTTTGCCTATAGAGGAGCTGCGGGCGGATCTCCTGATTGTTATTGGCGGCGACGGTACAATCCTCCGCACCATCCAGAAACTTAAGAAGCAGATACCGGTTCTTGGAGTTAATTTTGGCAGGGTCGGTTTTCTTGCAGATGCCACATCAGAAAACGCGTTTTCGATGATTGACGAGGTTTTAGCTGATTTCAAGGTCGAGGCGCGGATGCGGCTTGCGATACACATCAATGGGGATTTTCTCCCCTTCGCAACCAACGAAGCAGTGATTGTCACAACCTCAATCGTCACGACATCACCTGCTAAGATGTTTGCGTTCCGCATTCTGGTGGATGGTCATGAACTTGACGAACTACGCGCCGACGGCATCGTCATCGCAACGCCGACAGGATCCACCGCTTATGCGATGAGCGCGGGAGGTCCGATCGTCGATCCGAGAGTGGATGGCACAATCATCGTGCCGCTTGCGCCGTACAAGCTGTCATCAAGACCATGGGTGGTCTGCGCCGAGAGCGAGATCACGGTCAAGCCGATACACGCATCCGAGGGCGCTGCTATCGTGATTGACGGGCAGTACACACAGCCGGTACGCGCTGGTGATACCATCACCATCACAAGTGCTGACGAGCCGGCTCTTTTTGTGAAGACCAGATGGCACTTCTATGAGCGGGTGCGAATTAAGCTCTAAATCCTGACAATCGAATTATACTGCATGGAAACGGGTGACCCCGGTTACCAAAAGAAGAACCAGAACCGTGGTGGATTTCGCACAATTCGTGAAGATGCGTGCCCTTGAAATACTCTGACGCTGGAAACATCCGACTGGTCAGGGGTAATCTCAATACTCACCAAGAAAAGTCATTTTACGATGTGTGGGGCGTATTGACGAGAAATTATCCAAACATTATGTCCAAGAACTAAATTGTCCGGACGCTATAAAATATCTCGGCCGTTTGCAGGATGACATGGCACAACAAGCGAAAATGGGGAAAGGAACTGGAGAGGTAACATGTAGTGTGCGCATTTCAGTTAGCTAAACACGCTAAAAAAGAAGTGGGAAGGGGTTATCAGGGTCGTCTTCCCCTCACAATAACGCCCGCACCAATTAAAACGAGCAGTCCGGCAAGCGCCACAATCCCGATTGAGGTCATGGTCGGAACGTCACGTGGTGGCGGTGGCGTAACATACAGGTACTGTGTTACACTGACTGACTCGCCCTGGTTTAGTGTCATCGCATTCGCTTCATCATTTCCCCAGTAATAAACTATGGCGCTATCAGTTCCGGGTCCGGCAATAGTTGTTTGATTGTTGGTGTAGTCAAACGCACAATCAAACACGCCATCCCATGCGGCAAACTGCAACGTGTCAGGAGTTGTCGGTCGCGGCGACAATATGCTGGGCGGCTTTAGAGTTCCAACGATTGTGAATATCGAACTGTTCGGATCGTTTGTGGTGTTGTATCGCCAGAATGTTGGCGAATCCCATTCACATTCCGTATCAATCCAATTAGCATCCGGAAATCTCTCCATGAACCATGAACCATCTTCAGTATCTATCATCGTATCCCACACATACCTGACACCTATCTTCTGGGTTCTGGCATTGTTATTTGTTATATGGGTTGTCACTCGAACCATCGAGTCGTCAGGCGTTGAACCCTCTGCGGCGATTGTTTGGTTGATCAACAAATTCTCTGGTGTTGTCCATGTTGTGTATATGCTGTTGCTGTTTTTCGTGGTCGCAGGAGAACACGTGTCCAGAGGCACAACTGCACATCCTGAAGAGGGGGTTGGACCGGTTGTCGTCGAAACATATTCCTTGCCGGTACCATACACCTTTACGGTCATGTATGTGCTGCCAGGATCCTGATCAACACCACCATAAAAGACGTTTTTGTCTGGCACCGGATGCCCGGCACTCGTTGCGATGGTGTAAGTACCCTCACCATAATGCCCAGTCACATCCTGTACCGAGACACAGTAGATACCATTGTCAATAGTCATAATATCGACCTTGTCCGCCATCAAGCCAAACATGTCTCCGGAACTCAGATCAGCCAATTTCGTGGCAGCAAAAACAGGCGTTACAAATGCTGTAAATAGCAACAAAACAGTTATCACCGTTGTTATTCTTAATCCCGACTTTCCACGGATTATTTCGGCTGTGCGCAAACCCATTCTGTGAGGGGTATGCGATATCGATATAGATGTTGGGTCTATTGGATTCATTTTGCTCACATATCTCCATTATTCATGACGATATGTGATATTATACTGGGTTCTACTACATAAAGATAACGGAATGGCGGGGGCGGGGGCACTTGCCCCCCGCCATTCTCCACCCTGTTTCATTCAGATGCTTGCGTACACCTCAAACTCGGCACACTGTCCGTGGGCTCCGCTAAGTGCAGTCTCTTGAAGTCGCACGTATCGGGCGTTTGCCGGATCGCACGGAACCGTGATATATGTGTCAGCTTCAGTGATCGTGAAATCAGCCGCCAC
>JAUVEF010000091.1 GCA_030594905.1 Methanosarcinales archaeon | reverse complement strand
ACCACCTTTTTGATCTCATCAAGCGGGAATGGTCTGAATGCGCGGATCTTGAGTAGCCCAACCGACTTTCCTTTGCCCCGGAGGTCGTCAACCACATCCCGAAGAGTCCCGACTAATGATCCCATCGCAACAAGGATGATCTCTGCATCGTCTGTGTGATATGTGTCGATCAGACCGCCGTAGTGCCTGCCAAAGATTTCTTCGAACTTCCTTGCTGCGTCTTCTATCTTTTGTCTTGACGCGTCCATCGCCTGCTCCACAAGATACCGGAAGTCCATGTAGTACGCAGGGTCAACAAACATGCCGAATGATGCCGGATTATCCGGATCAAGCGTCCTCAACGGCTCAAATTGCGGGAGAAATTCATCCACAGCCTTCTGGTCGAGAAGATCCACTGGTTCAAATACGTGCGATAGAATGAATCCGTCCATACAGACCATCACCGGAAGCGAGACCTCAGGATCCTCTCCGATCATGAACGCCTGCGCTGTTGCATCAACAAGTTCCTGCGCATCCTCGATATAGAGCTGGATCCAGCCCGAGTCCCGCTCTGCAATGCTGTCCTGATGATCGTTCCAGATGTTGATCGGCGCCGACATCGACCGGTTCACGATCGTCATCACGATAGGGAGTCTCATGCCCGCTGCATTGAAGAGCACCTCGTGCATCAGCGCAAGTCCCTGCGATGTTGTTGCAGAATATGTCCGTGCGCCCGCAGCACTTGCCCCGACGAGTGCGGACAATGCTGAGAACTCACTCTCGACGTTGACATACGTAGAATCGATTACGCCATCGGCAACGAACTGCGACAGGTCTTCCACGATATGAGTCTGCGGCGTGATCGGATACGCAGATATTACGTCAGGTCTGCACATAGCAGCCGCATGTGCAACCGCGTACGAGCCTTCGACGACCTGCCTTCCGCTTTTTAATTCTCCAGTCATTTCTCCTCCAGGACCATCTCTATGGCATCTTTCGGGCATTCAGCCGCACATACCCCGCAGCCCTTACAGTAATCGTAATCAGCCATAAACGTGTCACCACCCTCGATCTTGTGAACGATCCCCTCAGGACAGAAGGTCTCGCATGTGCCGCATCCGTTGCAGAGTTCTGCACTAAATACCGGAATAAATATCCTCCAGCCGCCAGTCTTGTTTGCAAGGCTGGATCCGACCTCTCCGATTGGTGCGTGTGGAATCATGCACCCACCACCAGGTCATAAGCACTCTGTACCGCCTCGGCATTCTTCTCTCCGACCTTTCCGGGGAATCGATCCTGCACCGCATGTTTGATTGAGTCCGCGGTGACCTCTCCACTTGCGCCTGCGAACGCGCCGAGCATCACAGTATTCATGATTGGTTTTCCAATGATGTCAAGCGCTATTCCGGTTGCATCAATCGTCCTGACTAAAGCGTCGGTCTTGAGGTGAAGATCCTCGGGCTTGTGCTCGGTATTGATGATGATTGTGCCATCTGCCTTCAGTCCGCCAGCAACATCGACTGTTTCGATCAGTGTTGCATCCTGCACGATCACATAGTCTGGATCGTATACCTGGCTGCGCAGTCTGATTGTATGATCTGATAAACGTACAAAAGCCATCACAGGGGCGCCTCTTCGCTCAACGCCAAATGCGGGGAATGCCTGACTATACAAGCCGTCCTCGAAAGCCGCAATCGCAAGCAGTTCGGCAGCAGTAACCGAGCCCTGCCCGCCGCGACCGTGAATCCGAATCTCCTTCATGAGTATACGTAAATCATGGTCACGCATAAGTTTATCGTATGTAGCCAATGTGCCTCACGTGGTCAATTCATCCAGTCTAAACTGTTTATGCTTTTTCACGCCGAAAAACTCGTTTGCAGCACGCCTGACCGCGTCACGATGCTCATCCGTGGTGTATACGCCCATCCGCCAATTATCCTGCTGTGCATGACCGATGGCTGCAACGAGGTGCGACACCTCATGGAGGCGCCTCCGCTCGTGATCAACCATGATGATGGCGCCGGTCTCCACGATGTCAGGTGGCTTTGGTATGTCTATCAGGATATATCCGGGATCGATTCCAAGATCTGACGTAAGTTCTGCCTCGATCAGTCTTGTGTTGTTCCGGTGCTTGAGCGTACTTTTGCCCACTTCATCAAACCCGATGTATGTCGCACGCTTAAACAGCCTCCTGTCGCGCAGCCGCTCTGCGATCTCGGAGGGATACCCGGGATGCGAGTGCATCTGCACGAAAAGATCCTGATCGTCCATCGTAGAGAGTTTCTTCGCATCAAAACCCTCCTCGATCATGCGTTCAACTGCATGTACGCACATCGCCTCTGCAATCCGGGTTACATGGTGATAATAGACAGTTGGGTGCATCATGAACCGTGAGAGTAACAGTGATTCTGCAGCCCGCACCCCTCCGCTGTTGATCACGAGTTTCCCGTCTGAAAACCACATTTCATGAATCAAGCGAACCAGATCGACCGAAAGTGGAACGCCCGTGTAATGCGCATCTCTCACAAGGTAATCCATCCGGTCAACATCGATTTCGCTGTTCAAAGCAGCACCGAGGTTTGTTTCTCCTTTTATGTGACTGGCAACTCTCGAAATGTCAAGCGAGTTCTCCTCAAATATCCTGCCCAGATCCGGATCTTCCTTAATAACCTGATAGACATCCTCATGCGACCTTCCGGTATGTCGCTTGATTAAATTCTCGGTCACATGCGAGAGCGGTCCATGCCCGATGTCATGGAGCAGGGCTGCCACGCGCAGTTCGAGCCGCCCGGTCACATCATCGACGCGATCTGAAAGCGAGTTTGCAAGATGGTATGTGCCAAGCGAGTGCTCGAATCTGGTGTGATTTGCACCAGGATACACAAAACTGGTCAATCCGAGCTGCTTGATGCGACGTAATCGCTGCATTACCGGCGTATCGACCAGTGATAACATTACATCATCCAGTTCGATGTATCCATGGATCGGGTCACGAATCACGTTCATTGCTGGTTGGTAGTTGTGCAGGTTTATATACATATAGCAACAATGCAAAGCTATGCAATGGGATATCCTGTATCGAGGTGTTTTATCTGGGTAAACAGAAAAAGCCAGTGGATGCGCCGATAGGGCGTGTGCGCACCCCGCGCAAACATGACCGTGAGATTCTGGCAACTGTTGAAAAAATGCTTGGCGCAAACCATCTGCGGGTCCGATGTATAGATGGGACGGTGAGGACTGCCAGGATACCGGGTAGAATGAAGAAGCGGATATGGATTCGTGAAAACGACATTGTTATCATTGTTCCGTGGGATTTCCAGGATGCTAAGGCCGACGTGATCTGGCGATACACTGCGCCGCAGGTCGACTGGCTCCGACGTCGCGGGTACCTCTCATGAGGCAGTAAGGCATCCCGCACCATGTCAAGACTCCAAATCGAAAAAAAGATAAGGGCGATTGACAGGGACATCGACAAACTTCGGATCAGGACGAAGGATTCAAAAGATTTAAAGTCTCTTGAAGGTGTTTTTGACACTTCCACATTGAAAACACTATACCACCTTGCAAACAAAGGTTATATTGAAGCGCTCGGTGGCGTGATCAGTACGGGCAAAGAGGCAAACGTCTATCATGCACGGGGACGCGATCGAGAAGTTGCTATAAAGATTTATCGCATCGCTGCGAGTGATTTTCGTGCGATGCAGTCTTATATAATAGGGGATCCGAGATTTAAGAATGTGAAGCACAATAAACGGAGCATCGTCTTCACATGGACGAAAAAAGAATTGAGGAACTTAAAAAAGGCGCACACCGCGGGGGTGCGCGTGCCAGAACCATTTGTCTCGCGAAACAACGTTCTTCTGATGGAGTTCATCGGGAATGATGAGATTCCCGTGCAACAGCTACGCTTGGTGCCACTAACCCCGGATCAGGCGCAGGACGCCTTTGACACCACCATTGACTATATCAGGAAATTATATCTGGAAAATCTTGTACATGCAGATCTTAGTGAGTTTAACATTCTCTTAAATGGCTCTGAGGTCGTATTCATCGATATGGGTCAATCGGTGACGCTGGATCATCCGAATGCCATGAAGTTTCTGATGCGGGATATCCGCAATACTATAAGGTTCTTTAGGAGCCGCGGCGTGACGGCAGATGAAGACAAGATTGTGGATATGATCCTTGGATGACCTCGGCGCTACCAGTTAATATTTTTCATAGTGTATGCACTATAATATTCAGTCATTTTACACCCCATTTACATTTATGAAAACGTATATCGCCAGCCCCACTCGGGAGGGCATTTCTCACTCGCAATCTGTTCAACAAACTTTTCACAAAAGTTTGATCAAAAACTGCCCTCCGGGTTAGATGCCAGTTTTCACCTGAAAACTTCACAAAAGTTTGATGCCCCATTCAAAAACTGCCCTCCAGGGCCACACGCCGGTTTTCACCTGCAAACTTTCACAAAAGTTTGACGGCTCTGCCAGCGCCCACACTAAAAAACTAATACCCCCACCCGGGAGGGCAGTTTTTACTCGATTATTCACGCCACTTTCTTGATCGCAAGAACTGAACTGTGAACCTTTCTCGCGATCGTTTCCGGCGCGGTCTTGTGCATAAGCCGCTTTAGCACACTCTCACTCTTCGATCCCATAACGAGCAGGTCATACCGCTGCTGTCTGGTGAGTCTCGCGATTTCATCACCCTGCTTGCCAACCAGAACCTGCGAGCTTGCCGCAACTCCTCGGTCACGCGCGATATCCGCAATGGAGTCTGCAAGCGCCTGTCCTCGCGCCAGCCGGTTCTCCTTCATCTTGGTAAGCAGCGTATCGGAGGTCTTAACGGTCTCACCAAGCCTTCTGCGTTGTCTTCCAGTCCCTGATGACGCGGCAGCCTCTGGCAGGTAAACGACTCGCTCTGTGACGAGCCCCTCTTCGAGGTCCACGACCTGGACTGCAGTCAGTTCGGCATCGTACCCGTCAGCAACCTTTGCAGCACATTCAGCGATGTTGACCGGGCTGTCTGCCGAGACAAGGATCTTCTTGTAGTCACCCATGTCATGGTCGAGGTCCTTTACCATGAGCAGGTTGTACTTCGAGATGTTGAGGAGTCCTGCTGCACGATCGCTCAACCCCTGTCCGGTTGTTGCGCCGCGCGTACCCGTTATCAACATGTTCGGATTGATGTCCCGCGCAATCTTCATGATGTCTTTTGGCTGGTCCGTGGACGCCTTCTGTCGCACATCAGCGATCTCGACGCCGTGGTCTGATGCCATGTCGCTGATTCTTGTAAGCCTGTCCTGAAACAGGTGTCGTGCAGCTTCGGTTTTGCGGCTGGAGTCAAACCAGCGTGTGTTCCTGATCTCGGTTGCCACAAGCTCGGCATCCAGATGCTCTGCCATCGAT
>JAUVEF010000181.1 GCA_030594905.1 Methanosarcinales archaeon | reverse complement strand
AGAAGAGCTCGATCCGTCAAGATATCTGGCGCATATCTCGGTAAGCGCGGTTCTAAGCGGTCTCGACATCTCCGCAACCGCGGATACCGAGATACGGATCAAGAGGGAAACCTGTGATGCCTGCAGCAGGATTGCAGGGGGTTATTATGCCGGAATCCTCCAGTTGCGAGCAGATCACCGTCGTATCAATGAAGAAGAGATCGAACGATGCATCCAACTGGCAGATCACCGGTTAAACAAGCTCACATCAAAAGGAGATCGGTTTGCATTCGTTTCCAAGATTGAGGAACTGAAAGAAGGGGTCGACCTCTACATCGGGTCGATCAGCGCGTGCAAGCAGGTGGGAAACGCTATCCTCAAGGAACTCGGCGGGACGTCCGCCATATCATCATCCCTTGTCGGCAAAAAGGACGGCGAGGATCTGTACCGGGTTACCTGCGCGGTGCGGCTTCCTGAGTTCGTGCGTGGCGATGTCGCGTCCATGTTAGGAAGGGTGATCGAGGTTACGCATCAGGACAAGCAGATTCACGGAACCGATCTCTCGGACGGCTCAAAGGCATCGTTTGATGCTGCTGTGCCTGCTGTGAGACTTGGCAGCCGGAAGGATGCTGTGACCGCGGTTCTGGTCGCGATCGAGAAGGATACGGTTCAGGTGCTGGATCCTGAGACGTACGAGACCGTTCTTCTGAAGGCACCTGCGTTTTTACATGCAGAAGCTGGAAGCGATGTCTGCGTGATCAAGACGGCGGAGGGGTTGTTTCTGCTTCCGTAGGGTACTGGGAGGATTGAAATGGGCGTAGGATGTAAAAATATGGTATGTGTTTAGCTAACCACGAGATTACACAGATTTCCACGAGATTTCTGTGTTAATCTCGTGGTTTTTCCACCTCAGTTAAACACGTACAAAATATGATACTGGATATGATGAACGATTGCTAATCGTCAAAATACAACACCTTCTTTGCTTTTTGCAAATAATCCAGACCAAGAAGAACGTCTTCGTTACTTTCCTTGTCCAGCGGTCTGTCGTCCACCAGCACCTCGTCCAGCGAGACTTGCTCTCCCCCGCCATCTTCAATTATCTCGACCTGTGTAATCGGGGAATACAATTCATCCCCATCCGATGCCGCCCACTCTCTTTCAGTCTTCTCCAGAACAATCCCGAGTTTCTCTGAAATGCTGGTGCTGATCACGGTCAAATCAGCGCCAGTATCCATTGAACGCTATGACCCACTCGCTGCACCGATCATCTGAACAAACCTTTACATCCACATACTGCCGCCCCATGATAATCAACCTGCAAGAAGCATATCGATCTTCTTTCTGGTTTCATGATCGGCAATATCGCCTTCCACGCAGATGCGATCCTTTTCGATTATTATGCGATACTCTGTTCCAAGGATCTCGCGGATACTCTTCACCTTATCGAGCATGCTTTTGTCGTCGACCCTTGCGCAAACTCCTCTCAATCGTATTGATCCCATACCCGTACCTCTGCATGGTTTGTCATAAGTCTTTCCGGAATCGTAAAAAGCGCCTCAGGTCTCATAGGGTTCATCACAAGTCAGTCAGACGTTTCATCATCGGCGCCCCTTGCCACCAGCCCCCCACACCCCTGATCTCTCAGAACCACTTTCCAGCCGAACGTACCGCATGAGCGATCAGATCGGCGCAGGACTCCATATCCTTAAGCGACAGGACCTCGACCGGTGAGTGAAGGTATCGCGTCGTGACACTGATCACACCGGACGGTATCCCCTCGCGTGTCAGGCTGATCGCGGTCGCATCGGTGGTGCCACCGTCTGATACGTCAAGTTGATGCGCGATCTTGTCCTGCAGTTTCATCGCCGTTTCAGCCGCATGAAAGACTAATCATCGAAATACAGCACTTTCTTTGCTTTTTTCAAATAATCCGGACGAAGTAAATAGAAGCTCCGACTGCACTGCAATCCGGCGGTCGGCAGTTGGGGCTGGCATCCCTGCCAGGGTGCGCGGAGTGATGGCAGCAGATGATACTGGGACGGACGAGCCGGTGGTTTCGGTGGTGGTGGAAGGCAAAAGATTGAATGCGGATAACGTTTTAAACTCGTATGTAAACTTATACAGGTGAAAAGATATGATCAGTGAGGCAGAACTTGTGGAACGGCTCGCCCCGATTGTAGAGGAAAGGGTACGATATAAGGTGGTTCGAAGCATCATCGACACGCTTGAGGAGCAGTGCTATCCACCGGAAGAGATGTTTCGAGAGGAATTTATAAAAAGGGCGGAAGCAGCGGAAAAGAATGCAATGGCGGGGAAAAGTAAACACTACACTTATGACGAATTCAAAAAGGAATTTTTACATGGAGGGGGATGATGAAACCGCCATACGACATGGAAGTCGTAGATAAACTAAGAAAAGACATTGGGCGGTTGGAAAGAAGAGATGAGATAGTTTATAATACCATAATAAAGAGGATGCTTCGTATCGCAGAAGATCCTTATCTCGGCAAACCTCTAAAGGGCGCACTCAAAGGTAAGAGAAGAGTTCATGTTGGGCATTTTGTGCTGATTTACGAAATAGGTGAAAACGAGCATAAAGTAATTTTTCTGGAGTTTGCACATCATGATGAGGCATATAAGAGAATGTGATCGGGAGATAACCAACATGGCATTGAAAGAATGTTGGAAATGAAATTAAGGTAAGAAAGCACCCCTCGGGTGCAAATCAATTGTAGCTCTGGCTAAGCACCGGGTGGTTCCAATCGGGTAATTTGCATCCAAAAACTTCGTTTTCCTTTTGGTAGTCTCTTCTCATAGTACACGAATGTCACTTTCTCACCGCAATTTGCAGCAATTATAATTATGGACTGAAAATTTGTTTGGCGCGTGCTATCAGCACATTAGGCACGTAATAAACGCAATATAAAGTACAAAATCCGCACCTCTGCATGGTTTGCCATAAGTCTTCCCGGAATCGTAAAAAGCGCCTCAGGTCTCATAGGGTTCATCACTTATTCAGTCAGATGTTTCATCATCGGCGCCGCTTGCCACCAGCCGCCACTTCCCAGGTTTTCAGAATTTCAGAACCACTTTCCAGCCGTACGTACCGCATGAGCGATCAGGTCGGCGCAGGACTCCATATCCGCAAGCGACAGGACCTCAACCGGCGAGTGAAGGTATCGTGTCGTGACACTGATCACGCCGGACGGTATTCCGGCACGAGTCAGACTGATTGCGGTCGCATCGGTGGTGCCGCCGTCTGATACGTCAAGTTGATGCGCGATCTTGT
>JAUVEF010000033.1 GCA_030594905.1 Methanosarcinales archaeon | reverse complement strand
GCCGTACCGTTCCGCATTTTCAACATCAATCTGAACCGTTGAAAGCGCGCTGGCTTTATTCATTGTATCGATATAATTAAATTCAAACTTGATCACGAAATAAAAGAAGCGAGAGTCCCATAATTCGATTAATACCGGCTTATCAACTATCTTAACCAGTTCTGTGATGAACTCAGGGTTATCGGTGTAAAAATCACGTGTAAACCGGATAGCAACCTCGTAATCACGGTCCAGCCCAATATCCGCAAGCACATCCATGCACATCGCATACTGGTCCTTGAATTCCGCGATTGCGCGATCCATGTCGCTACATAGCGTGTGCATATCGGGCATAGTGAATGCGCGCAGGCGCCTCAAGCCTACCAGTTCGCCGTGCTGTTCCCGGCGGAAGCTGTACCGGGTCATCTCAATCATCTTCAGGGGTAGATTCCGGTGCGAGATGGTCATGTCACGGTTCATCAAAAACTGCCCGAAGCACGCTGCAAATCGCAGGAAAAATGACCTTTTGTCCGATTCTATTGAATACTGCCTTGCCGGGAAGCGGTCAAGATACTTCTTCAGTGTCGGGTGATTCATGTCATACATGACCGGGGTCTCGACCTCGACCGCACCGCGTTTTGAAACTGTATTAATGACATACTCCTCAAGAAGCCTTTTCATCAAGGTTCCTTTTGGATAGAATCGCATATTTCCGGAATCTGAGCCGGGTTCGTAGTCCGCAATCTCGAGTCTCTTCATCAGTTCGACATGTGGCGGAATCCGGTCCACTGCCCGACTCTTCGAGATTTCATAATCCACAAACCTCTTTAAATCAGTATGTTCTGAAAAATCAAACGTTTCAGTCGATAAAAGCTCTCCATTCGGTGTGAGTATGTGCCAGTGCGAAACCGCCTTCTCCTCGGATTTCAGGGCATCTGATACAACCTCAGTCCTCTCTCCCACATCTTTCTCTCCATACTTTTTGTTTTCTTCACTTCCCTCACTTTTTCCGATTCGTATCGTTCTTGATAGCTCGGACAGCGGATGTCCCTTGCAGCTGATCTTGAACGCTTTGTACCAGCCAAACGGCGCTCTTTTAACTTCGTAATCAGAAGAGAGCGTTTCTTCGAGTTTCTTCAGCACATCAATCGCAACAGCCGGCTTTGACAGTTCCGAACTGAGGTGCGCATAAGGATAAAGCATTACGCGGTTCGCTTTCACCTGCCCTGCGGTTTTTCTAATCTCTGTTGCTGCGTTCTTCACAGTGCCATCAGGGTCTGCCTCATCGTAAGACTCTACAGCGATAAAAGCGGTCAACGCATCTTCCATGCAGCCGCGTTTCATCGAGGATTTAATCTCCTCTGCGACAGGAGTGCGCTTCTTTGTCTCGTACTCGATATAATCAGAGTGAATTAATAATAATTGCATGTTTACGCCCTATGTTGTTTTAGATTGTCTCCCACGTTTATAAATATGGCTCTCCGGCATGGTCGCGGAGGTGGGCGTGCAAGGGTTCAGATACATATTTATATCTTCACAACTTAACAGAATGATCAGATCATGGGCTCGTGGTCTAGTTGGTTATGACATCGCCTTGACATGGCGGGGATCCTGCGTTCGAATCGCAGCGAGCCCATTAGTATCAGTGGTGGTGGGTGGGGGAATTTTCAGTAAGGTTAATATATCAATTAATACCACTGATATCAATTGCGGAAATTATGCTACACCAGAAGGTTGCTACATGTCTGTTGACGATGTCATAAAAACAATCAAGATCGAGAACGTGGTTGCGTCCACATCAATAGCAAGTAAAATTGATCTCGAATACGTCGCGAAAACGATCGAAGGTGTGGATTATAATAAAAAACGGTTTCCTGGTGCGATCTACCGACTTGCCGAACCAAAACTTGCGGTTCTGGTTTTCGGGAGCGGTAAAATCGTCTGCACCGGTGCAAAGAAGATAGCTGATGTCAAAATCGGGGCACAGAAGATTTTTGAGAAGCTCGAAGAGATCGGCATCAATACCGAGGGGCAGACCGAACTTGTTCTTCACAACATCGTTTCATCCGCAGATCTTGGGTGCGTGATCAATCTCGATGCGGTCACGATGGGCATCGGGTTTGAAAACATCGAATACGAACCTGAACAGTTCCCAGGACTTGTTTACCGAATTAAAGAGCCAAAATCGGTTGTTTTGCTCTTTGGATCTGGAAAAATGATCATCACTGGCTGCAAGAGTCCGGAAGATTCCCGGCGTGTCGTTATTCGCATCGTACACGATCTTGACGATCTTGGATTGTTATGATCCCGATTACTGACAATCACATCCATCTTGATCGTAAAGGGAAAGGGATATCTGCAGCAAAGGAATTTGCGAACGCGGGTGGCACGCATCTAATTCTTGTTTCAAAACCGTCGTGGACGATCGGAGTGGATGTAACGGAGCCTGATGGTTTTAAACCCGTATTTGAGGAGACGGTTGGTATAGCGCGTGAAATTAACCGGTCTGACCTCGGAGTGACCGTATTTACCGTGCTCGGAGTTCACCCGGCAGAGATTACGCGGCTGACTGATCAGGTCGGGCAGAAGCATGCAGAGGAGTTAATGATCCGCGGACTTGAGACTGCAGAGCATTTTGTTGCCGAGAATGAGGCGGTAGGCATCAAGACCGGGCGTCCACATTACGAGGTTTCCGATTCGATATGGGCTGCATCAAACCGCATCATGGCTTATGGGATGGAACTGGCACGTGACGTCGGCTGCGCCGTGCAACTGCACACCGAGACCACTGATGCTGCTGCAATCGCTGATCTGGCGGCAATCGCAAAGAAGTCGAGGTTGGCGCCCGAAAAAGTGGTTAAGCATTATGCACCGCCGTTGGTGCAGGTTTTTGAGTGCGAAGGCATATTTCCTGGAGTACTCGCAGGCAAGGGCGCTATCGAGATGGCACTTGCTGAAGGGAGTCGGTTCATGATGGAGACTGATTATATCGATGATCCTGAGCGTCCGGGTGCTGTGCTCGGCCCGAAGACCGTTCCACGCAGAACAAAGCAGTTGATCGAGCGATCTGGCGAAGAGGCAGAGGTGGTGGAAGAGGTGTTCTGGAAGGTGCACAAGGAGAACCCTGAGCAGGTGTATGGCATCGAGATCACGATCTGATCAGTGATGCCGGCGGCGTAGCCATTTCTGCCGGATACTGGTTATGTTTATTTGCTTGCCATCTCCTTCACCGACGTTTTTTTGTTAGTCCGATGGTATGTGTTTAGCAGGCGGAAAAAACCACGAGATTGACACAAGAAGATAGCGGTACACGCAAGATATTGGTGATGTGTTTCGCATTTTATATCCGGTCTCATCATACCTTCTCGTGGAAATCTGCGCAATATTGTGATTAGCTATACACACATGGGGAAAAGTATATTTCACAGTTGAACAAAATAAGTGTCGTATGGACTCCCACACAAAGTTCAGATGGGCGTCCGCGGCAACGGTCCTCATCGTGATTGCCGCGGTTATATATATCACAAAAGCATTCCTGACAACGATACTGTGGAGCGTCTTCTTTGCGTATCTCCTCTCTCCGATCTACTCATACTTCATTAGCGTAACCAAAAACAAGCAGATATCATCACTCCTTACTATATCGATGGTGTTTCTTGTATTCACGATCCTCCTCCTCGGAGTGGTCGATGCCATGGTGATCGAGGTCTCTGACCTCTCAGAGTCAGAATATGCCCTTCAGGATATCGCGGATGATTTTTTCAGCTTCATACGCGGTCTTGTGGATAGATATGTCCCGGGTGCAGCCAGCTATGCAGAGGACGCGGGTCAGCAACTCGAAGATCTTGCCGGGCAGGTCCTGCCAAAGTTGCTCTCTCTTGCCGGAGGCATGGTCGCCGATGTTGCAGCCAGAACACCGATATACCTCGCGCAGTTCGGTGTTTCCATACTCCTCGTCTACTATCTCTTGATTGACGGCAAGAATGCCATGAACAAGGCGGTTTCATTCTTACCTGAGCAGGGCATTGTCTCGCAGTTCCTCGATGAACTGGGACCCATATATCACAGCCTTTTTAACGTCTATTTCATCACATGTGTGCTGACCGGATGTATCGCAGCTATTGGATTTACACTGCTAAATATTTCCTACCCAATCATATGGGGCGCGGCTGTGGCACTCTTTGCGCTGCTCCCGCTTGTCGGAACGAATACGGTCATCGTGCCCATGGTGCTCTACCATCTGGTGATCCAGGACTACCCCAAAGGCGGGATTCTGCTGATATTTGGCATAATTTTTCTAAATATAATTCCTGAGAATATTATTCGCCCCCGCCTTGCCCTTCATGGCGCGGCGATACACCCGGTGATCACCCTCCTTGCATTTGCCGCGCCACTCTTCGTTGTAGGGATGGTGGGGATCGTTGTTGGACCCGCGCTATACGGCTTTCTTCTTGCGGCTTACAGAACAAAGATCCGCCTGATTGATGCGGCATCTGCGGCTGCGCCGGAAGAAGAGCAGGAATGACGTAGTGAAGATGCCGGAGATTCCACGAATATAGCACAACAGTAATATACAGGTCGTTTCAGAATATCCGTGTGCATTACATGTACGAGAAAGAAAGGAGTCTATAGAATGGTTATCGGAGTTACAATGATCAACGTGGTGCCCGGGCAAGAGAAGACAACATACACCGAATTATGCAGTCTCGATGGGATTAAGGAAGTATACCATGTATTCGGGGAGTATGACTTTGTGGCGGTCATCGAGGTGCAAGGTTTGAGCGCACTCAACACGCTGGTTGATCATATCAGAGAAAACAAAAGCGTTACTGCCACCAAGACTGTGGTCGGCGCTGAGTTGTAGTTGCCAGATAACCGGTTTGCGGGCGACAGGATCGTTTGCGTAGAAATAGCTTTTGTGCTACAATAGTTTAGATGCTACTTCACGCAATAGTTACAATTTCCATATAAAAGTAGATGACGCCCGGACCGGGATTTGAACCCGGGGCGGAGCCTCGACAGGGCTCCATGCTAGGCCACTACACTATCCGGACAGAAGATAGATGCCGTGGTAAATAGTTTCCACCGATGCCACTTAAACGTTTTGATGAAATCGCGGAGGTATCGACGCGCTGGTTGTATTTGAGCCCACTTGCAGTTTTCGACTTTCGTGGTTTTGACCCCTTCTATGTCGGAGGGCCGCCTATTCTATCGGTTGGTAAGCGCCCGAATTTCATCGCAAGTATGTATGCGCACACCGCGTCCCACCATCGATCCGACAAAATGTTTTCGTTATAAATAGCTAATAGATAATATAACCTAACCAATAATACATTTTGTGGTGGGTGTGGCGAGCAGTCACCCCCACACAAGCTGAGATCTACCCGATCCCAAGCAGCGATGCCACAGCCGACTTGCAGACCACCGCGCTGATAGCGCCGATCCACACCATCAACACGAAGTGTGTGGTTCCGTTCAGCAGATTACCACCATCTACGAGCCGGATCATCACTGCAGAGAGCAGCGAATGTGATATTATGATAAATGTTATCAATGTGTACAGGACACCGATGTTGATATCGGTGTACAGGATCATGCCTATTGACATGCCAGGCGGCATCTCCACACTCTCAAACATACCTTGCATCAGTTCAACCACGCCAAGCGAGATATAGAGCGTAAAACCGATACCTGCGGTGAGCCCGTAAAAGACGCCGACCATGGTCGATGCAGACTGGTACCGGAGTTTCCTGAGCAGGATGATGCGGTGGATATTGGTCGCGATCATATCACCAACGAGCTCCGCTTTTGCGCCAAGGTGAGTGGATTCGACGAACATTGCACTGAACCTGTGGATCAAGTTGCTTCCAGTCTCAACTGCAAAGAAGTCCCATGATGTGAGCTTGTTGATTCGCGATACCAATCTGCTATATAGATGATTGATGTCTGTGGTGAGCGGACCAAAATCGTGTGCGCGTAAACTCTTGAGCGCTTCGATGACCATCCCACCCCTTGCACCGGCGGAACTTCCGAGCGATCTGATAAATGAGGGGTAGTTATTATCCTTCCGCTTGATCCTTGCTTCCTCTTTGCTTGCAATGCGTCCGGTATATAAAAGCGGTGTAAGCACAATTGCCGCCTTGATGACCTCTGGAGCGGTTATGAACCCGACGATTGGGATAACAATCAAGCATCCCACAAGCGAGATCGTCACCGATCGCTTCAGATTGCGCTTAGCCGCACTCTCGATGTTGAGTTGCTGCCATATCTTGTCCTTTGGCACCTTTGATTTGATAAAGAAGATGACTGCAATATCAGTCATCACGAATGCAAAGACCGATATCAGCATCAGGTTCGTGGCGTCCATGCCAGTGATGATCGGCATGATCGCTGAGAACGATGCCAGAAAGATAAGAGACATAATCAGGGACACGAACATCTCCTTTACGATGTCGATGGTCATGATCGCGCCGCGATACATAGTGTCATAGTCATTCATCACAACATCCTGCTCAGATTCTAAAAACCGCTCAATCGGCTCTCCAGACTGTACCGCATGTGCCAATCTGTCAAGAAAGTCCGCGAATATGATTGACGGGTTCCGCGCGCCGATGAAACGACATGCGTCCGCAAGGCTCATATTCCACGTATCCATGAGTAAAAATATTTTCTGGGACTCTTCTCTTAGCAGATGATAGTTATGATCGTGCGCCAGAATGTTAAACAATTCTTTGCGCGATGTCTGTGCCATGGCAAGCGCACCCATCTGGGTGACATAATAGTGCATGTTGCTGTCGATCTCGTTTGCCTTGCCCGCCACCACCGAAAAAGGGTACATGATCACAAACGCGATACAGGTGATCGGGAGGAGGAGCAAAACATATTGCGCAGGACCGAGAAAAAGTTCCGGAAACAGGACATATAACACGCCAGAGAGCAGAAATCCGAATATAACGATCGGTAGGGCGAATCGTTTGATATATTTTGGAAGTGGCACACCCAGTGATGCAATTGCTGTCTTAGTGTCCATGGTACCCCCCAAGAGTCATTCCAATGAAAATATGGTCGTCTGCTATGTTATTCTTTTCGGTGTGTCCCAGAAGACTTTTTAATATTTTTTTAATATTTTATAGCGTATACATTATACCATCCAGTCACTCTACGCACCATTTTCATTTACGAAAAAGGCTATGTGTTTAGCTGAGGCGAAAAAACCACGAGATTACACAATATTAACACAGAAATCTTGTGGTTAGCTAAACTCGTACGCGAAAATGGATATTCAATATTCCGAGTGGGTAGTTGGAAGTCAAGGCGTACAAAACAGGGAAGAGCCACGAAAAGCATATCGCCAGCCCCGCCCGGAGGGCAGTTTTTACTCGATTTTTTGTGAAAAAATCGTGGATAAGTTATACTCACCCAGCCGTTCTCTTGCAATTTCCCTCTCTTGCTGATGATCTCGCAGGAAATCTGCCATCAGTTCAGCCGCATAAGCCTTGCAGGCACCACACATCAAACGCCCACTCTTGCACTCCTGGTATATCTCTGCGATGTGTTCATCATCAGGTATCAGGTGGAATAGCATCAATTCATAGACTGTGCATTCGTTGGGGTCACCTCCAAGCCGCTTCTGCTCATCAAGCGTCATTCTGCCGCCGGTCTTTGCCCGCTTCACCTTGGAAGCCGCGCCCCTCGGGTCTTCGGTCATCGCGATTATGCTTTCAGGGACGCTGCTCGACATCTTCCCGCCGGAAAGTCCGCTCATGAACCTGTGATAAGTTGCTGCCGGCGGCATGAACCCTGTGCCCCCAAACTCGATCTCGATCTTGCGAACCGCGGACTCGATCTCGTGCATCGCAATTTCGAAGTGGGGGTTTAACGCGTGCCCAACAGGAAATGCCTCGACAAATTCGTCATGAACATCTTCACCAGCTTGTACATCGATATGCATTTTATATTTCGTCGCATTATAACCCATGTCAATAATAGTTTCAAATATTTTTGTTAGCGCATCCGGTGGAGCGGATTTGCCGCGCACACTAACATACGGAACGCCCCGAATCGACCGAACCTCGCACCGGAACATCCGCATCTTGTTTGCAAGACCCCGCACCAGACGGATGTGCGGATCCTGATCAGCGCCGACCGGGATCACGACTGGCTTTGGACCGCCGTACTCCGCGATCTGCGGCTGGAGAATGTCTGCACTCTGCACAAGTGCACTCTCCAAGTGCGCAATATTCGTTTCGCCGCTGAACCCGTAGATTGCGGAGAGTTCGGTGATATTAGTCTTCATACCGAGTTCAAATGCAAGATCACGCACATCAGAACACTCTGACTGGAAATATATGTGCCCATCAGGCTCGAACCCGAGTGCAATCAGGCTCAAGAGGTACTCTTCGATCCCAATCCTGCGGCAGTCCTGCCACGACATCCCTCGCACCGCATGAGCTTCCATATCCGCGATCCCCACGAATGCGCTGCCGCCCTGTCGCTGATGCCAGATAATCTCATCCATCACCATCTTGTTGCCGATATGGATCTTGCCAGATGGCATAAACCCGCTCATCACCCCAAACGGTTTGTTCTGGCGGATTGCATCAAGCACAGGGACATATCCGCGGTGCCCGAAGATGATTCGTCTCCGCATGTATGGGCAAGGATCTGGAACGTGGGGGAGAAGCTCTGTAAACGTCTCTATCCCAAACTCCTCGAATAATTTGGAATAATCCTCAATTCCCGCCGATGTCCATGGATCGATGTGCGTAACCATGTGATCATTCACTCAAGTGCTTTTACAATCGTCTTTGCAAACTCTTCTGCGGCGCCCGGACCCTCCCCCGTGATGATTTTACCATCCCGGGTCACTGGCGCGCCGGTGTACTTTGCGCCCTTCTCCTCAATGTAGGATGCGCCGCTGGTGAAGACGGTTGCATTTCTGCCTGACAGCAGACCTGCGTTCGCAGGAATCATCGGACCGAGACATATCGCACAGACGAGCTTGCCTGCGTCGTTTGCATCCTTTGCCAGTTTCAGATACCCGGGATCCTCGTACAGCATCTGCGAATCGACGCCCGACCCCCCAACGAACACGACCGCATCATA
>JAUVEF010000215.1 GCA_030594905.1 Methanosarcinales archaeon | reverse complement strand
TGCCAGAAAGATCATGGACCTCTCGCTTGAATCCGGAAAACCCGTGACACTTGGAATATCCGGTCCGGGGATGACCCGTATGGAGGCACACCAGCGCGTGGATTATGCGAAGCGTGCTGTCGAGGCGGCTGTAAAGATGGTAGAACGACTCAGATAATTCGATACAAACACTCGAGTTTTCAGATGGCGCCCCGGTTGTTGGTAGTGGCATAATCTACGGTAGTTTATCAGGCTCTTCGCTATTTCATGTTGGTAACTGGAAATCCAGGTGCCCCAATCGAAGATAAATCATGGTCAGGAAATTCCTGATATTCCGATAACCACGAGCACTCCTCTTCGAGATCTGCGAGTACTATACCAGAATCTATCTCATATAAAACATCGTGATCTATTCATCGCCCCCGGACGCTGCCAAAAGCTCTTTTATGCCCCCTATCACAAGGTCAGGCTCAATATCAGACCGCTCAAGACTATCCCGAGTCTCAACCCCCGAGAGCACAAGCACGGTCCTCATGCCGCACCTGGTGCCGGCAAGGATGTCGGTATCGAGGCGGTCGCCAACAACCGTGCACTTGCTCACGTCCAGCCCCAGATGATCGATCACGATATCCATTATCGGCTGGTTTGGTTTGCCGATCACGAGCGGCAACTTGCCTGATGCAGTCTCAAGCGCACGCACAATCGCACCTGCGCCCGGCACAAAGCCATCCTCGGTCGGAAGAACCGGATCGGTGTTCGTTGCGATGAATTTTGCACCATTCGTGATGTTCTGAAGTCCGATTCTCAATTTTTCATAACTAAAGTCGCGATCAAGCCCGACAACAACGAAACGAGCATCATCGCTGATCATACACCCCTCTGCTTTCAGTTCCTCGATCAATCCCGCTTCACCGATCGGGTACACAGTACATGTGCCGTAACGCTTCCGGATGTAAACAGCAGCAGCATATCCAGCCGTGATCACGTCACCCACCTCACACCGAATTCCTGCTGCTTCCAGCCGTGCTGCAACAGAAGCCCTGCCCCGGGTCGAGTTGTTTGTCAGGAATAGCACTTTTGCGCGATCTTGCAGCCGGTTGACTGCATCAACTGCTCCGTCGATTAGATTGCTGCCGCGATATATCACGCCATCGAGATCAAGGATGTAGGCTTTCATCATTCAAAGATAAATGTTTTAAGCGATGATTTTGACAGTATTCGCGAATTCATTGACAATTTTCTTAAATTCCACCCCTATTTCAACAGGCATCGAATTAACTACTGCTTTCTGTCTTGATAGAAATAGTATCTCGATTCCAACCACCCTCGATTCAGAATTATATTTTATAATGATTCCATCACTTATTTCTCTTGAAAATCCCTCTTCTGGCGGGTCACTGAACCATATATCCAGTGTATCCATCCCTTTATCATAATAAACCCTTACTGTCTCTGCCATATTATCTCACCCTTCTTTAAACGGTCTGTTCGGTATGATGTGACTATGTAGCCATCCCCATTTAGATGTTTTGCAACCACGCAAATGAAATACTCCCCAAAACGCCTGTAATATAGGTAAACACATGGGTCAAGTTTCGCTCTCACCACAATATCGGGTCTTTTCAACGTTTCCATCACCAGTTCAGCAGCTTTGTGGGCAATTTTTTTGAATGATTCCGGATGCTTCACTTCGACGATATATCGCCAGTAATCTCTCGTTGTCCTTATGTTTCTGCAGGTAACAGCGTGGATTTCGAAGAGAACACCCCTAACATCCCCCCACTGGATAGATTCATCAGATCTCATACCAGGAGCTGTATGTACTTAGACTTGAAGTACGACCCCGGCGTTGTGATCTCAAGTATCACAAGCGATCCCGCCTCAGGTCTGATCTGCAGATCAAGAGATGTCCGGGTGGCAATTCCCGTGTATGTGGGATCCGGGTATGCACCTCCGTGCTTGAAGACCTTCCGCACGTCCAGGGTCACC
>JAUVEF010000030.1 GCA_030594905.1 Methanosarcinales archaeon | reverse complement strand
ATCATCATATTAGCAACCGCACTCCGATTTTATACCCTCGATGACCGGGTCTTTCATCATGACGAAGGCGTGCATGGATATTTAACATACAAGTTGTTCAAAAACGGCGCATATCATTATGACCCGACTTACCACGGTCCTTTTCTCTATTACACGACGACAGCGATCTTTCATCTGTTCGGAGACAGTAACTTCACAGCCCGGATGCTTCCAGCGATTGCAGGCGTGCTGCTGGTCACACTGGTATACGCGCTCCGCGATAAGCTCGGGCACACCGGGGCGCTCCTCACAGCAGCGATGCTTGCAATCTCGCCGTCGTTCCTTTACTATTCGAGATTCTTCAGAAACGACATATACCTCGCATTCTTCTCGCTAGTCTTCGTTGTATCCGCGGTTAAATATATAAAATACAAAAACGACTGGCGCAGGTGGATATATGTCTGCACAGGCGCAATGGCAGGTGGGCTTGCCGTGTGCACCAAGGAGAATGCATATATCATCGCTGGCTTCTTTTTCCTCTTTGCGTTGGTTTATGCCATATATAAAAATGAGATAAACATGAGCATAGTGATTGACACATTGTTATTCGCACTAATCTCTTTTGCCGTCTTTGCGCTCTTTTATACTAACTTCCTTACCAATCCTGGCGCGCTCTTCTCGGTAGTCCCGGACGCCATCAGCCACTGGGCGGAGATGCACAGAATCGAACGTATCGGAGGTCACTGGTCATTTTATCTTCCGATTCTTGTCCGTTACGAACTTTTGATTACATCATTCGCATTGATCGGCGGGGTGCATTACCTGAGAAAGAGAGATATATTTATGATCTTTCTGCTGTACTGGGGCATAACGTCACTCATCACATACTCATACCTGCAGGAGAAGGTGCCATGGCTTGTGCTTCACATCCTGCTTCCATTTACGCTGCTTGCCGGCGCATACCTCGGAGAATTGCTGCCATCACTCCCGCAAAAGCCGAGAAATGTCGAAATAGTGGTTATAGCGGCTGTTGTGCTCATGGCAGGATTGTTTATTCAGCAAAGCGTATATATAAATTATTGTGAAAACACCGCATCAGACGAGATTGTAGTACGTGACCTGCCTTTGCACGGGCTGATCTATGTGCAGACCACATCAGAGGTGCTTGATGTGGTGGATTTCGTTGGCCGGCGTGTCCTGAGTGATTCAAATGCAAGCATACTGATAGCAGCCCCTGAAAACGATTACTGGCCCATGCCATGGTACATGCGGAACTACGAGGCTTGCGGATACTTAAACAACGTTCCTGAGCGATCAAGCGCAGATATCGTGATCATTCCATCGGAGAAACGACATAATATCACGATTCACTGGAGTTATTCAAACAGGGAATTCACGCTGCGACCGGGTTATAATATGCTTATGTATTACAAGCCGGATTAATGGATCAGCGGATTTGGAGTCTCATTTTCCGGTATTCGGGGGCGTGGGATGGGTGGATTGTGGCGCGCCTGCTGCTCGCAGCAATTCCAAAAATTCCGGAAAAATCAAAAACCGCAAGGCATTTTACCCGCCGGACCAAAACCACCACCATGAACCAACCAGTCGTTGCTGTCATGCGCCCTGATATGCACCTCGATTCATCGATCGAACTTGCACATTCATGTGGATTTGATGTGATCGCAGCACCGATGATTGAACTTGAGAGTTACCATGACGACCGTTTCGATGGGTTTGTGGAGCGCGTGTTTGCATACAAATCAGATATCGTGATATTCACCAGTGCAAACGGCATCGCGTTCACGCTGAAGAATATTTCGGATGTTTCAGGATTTATCAATGCGTTAAACCGGACGTGCGTTGTTGCTATCGGGTCAAAGACGAAAAAAGCACTTGAAGCGCAAGGTATCACTGTTTCTATGATGCCGGACTCTTTCAGTTCTGAAGGAATCGCAGAGATGCTTGGCGAGACCGACGGTGTGATCGATGGCAAGGTTCCTCAGGTCATTGAGGTGGTGCGGAGTGCGCACGGTGATCCCACACTGATCGCGTCACTTTCCAGGCATGCTGCAATCACGGTACACGAGACCGTGGTGTACCGGCTGGTGCTTCCGGACGACGGCAGGCAGCAGCGGCTGATCGAGGAAACGCTTGCAGGCAGGATCGATGCGTTCGCATTCACAAGTGCGATGACCGTTCACAACTTCATGAAGGTTGCACACAGTATAGATGACGAATCCAGGGTCGTTGATATGCTGAACGGGCGAATCGTTGCCGCAATCGGACCACCGACAGCAGAGACGTTGCAACAGTACGGTGTGAAGGTGCAGGTCGTGCCAGATCGGTTCATATTCAAAGATATGCTCAATGCACTGAAGGCGTGCGTATGAACGCCCGTTTGTGGTGACTGAAACCGAAACACCGGGGTCCCCCAAGTGTTCACCGAAAAATAAAGTAGCAAAGTTTATGATAGTGCTCCACATCCCTGACATTCGTGCGATTCGTTTATTCGTGTCATTCGTGATCCCTTATGCCAATTTTATCGCGGATTTCACGAATGGACGAATGACACGAATTTTAACAGATTATTTTTTGGCAATCACTAAGAAGAACGGCTTTCTTGCGCTTTATACCCCTGTTTTGCCCCTGTGTGCGTAACAATCCCGTGCGCTCTGCAGAACCGGCTCAGCATCCTGTAGAACACCTCGTGCTCTTTTGTCGTGATCACGGCGTTTCTGTGCGCTATCATAAGGATATCAGGATAGCTGCCACGCAGGATCGTTTCCGCACGGACGATATCTGCGATGCGGTCGATCTCGCCTGCATCATCCGCACACCAGACTGGAAACTCGATCCGGCTTGGGAGATCGCCCATTCGCATGTAAAAGAAGGCGACACTGTCCCGATACCTGATATACGTATCGAGCACCGACTGGCTATCTGTTCCACGACGGTCGTCCCGGTTACAGATGAACGCCTTTGTCCGGTCGCCCCAGTTCAGTTCATCTGCGAACAACACCGGGTCAAAGAGTTTTTTCGTCTCTTTCAGGCGGTAAATGTGTCGCATCATGGTCACGACGTCTCTCTGCACGCTCACATCCACATACCCGATTATCGGGTTTCCAGTCTCTTTTGAAGCATCGAACAATTTCATCATCGCATCGAGATATATGTCCTTCAGATTCTTGCGCAGCGCATTGATGTGCGAGGGCACCAGTGTCCCGTCGAGCAGCAGGTAAATCCGGTCGTTTGTGCGCATCAGGTCAATCAGGGCGTCGCATTCAAGAGCGAAGCGTCTGGCGTCCACAAACTCCTTTCCGTACGCATACACGCCGGCGTCAGCGAACTCATCAGGTGTAATCAGGGTGGCGCTTGTTCCCTGTGCATACTCGCGGTCTGTCGTGTGCCTGTTATATATGCTGCCGATCTGCACGGCTGCAATCGGGAGTCCATAGTTCTTGTCAGGGTATATCTGGCTGCCATCCGCCGATCCAACGGTGACACCTGAAAGCACGCCGTCCACCCAGCCAATTGCATCCTCCCGGTTCCTCCATGATGTGGCTGGATGGAAACGTCTGATGACGACTCCGGTCTCGAAGAGTTTTGCGCCGCTGTACTGCGGAAGTGAGTCGTTCAGGGATGCATCTGCGTGATCTATATCCGGGAGTGCTTTTTTATATTCTTCGAGTTCGCCTGATGTCTCGCGTTCGTAGTTTATGATGGCGTCCTTCCTTGCTTCGAACTCGGATGACAGGTCTCGGATGTTTAGCATGAACACTAATTCTTCCCCGATTTGCTTAAACTTATGTTGCGGCTGTTTTTTGTGGAGTTTGGGGTGGTCAAATTCATGGGCATCCGCCTTGTTCGCGATTCAATCGCTTTTTACGGGAAATCCCACAAATAAAACACGAATTATACGGATGTTATTTGATATTGTGGCATGTGCTTAACTAACCACAAGATTGCACGGATTTTCACGAGAAAGTATGAAGAAATAAGAGATAAAATATAAATCTAATTGATGTCCGGTGTCTAATATCCTACTGTGTTAATCTCGTGAAATCTCATGGTTTTTTCACCTCAGCTAAACACATACAAAACGCCTAACCAAGATACCGCTCTACCGAGGTCACAGCCAGCGCACCATCACCTACAGCAGTTGCGACCTGCCGAAGCTCTGTTTGCCTGCAATCGCCCACGGCAAAGATGCCTGGAATCGAGGTCGCAAGGCTCCGGTCAGTGAGAATGAATCCGTTTTCGTCCTTCTTAATATCTATAAATTCTGTATTCGGCGTGATACCCACGTAAACAAAGACGCCGCCGACTGCAAGCTCTGACCGTTCTCCGGTCTCGACGTTTCGGAGCACTACGCCTTCGACGACATTGTTTCCGACGACCTCTTCGACCACCGAGTCCCAGACAAACTCAATCACCGGATTTCCGAGCGCTCTTTCCTGCAAAATCTTTTCTGCCCGGAGTTCCGATCTCCGGTGAACAACATAGACTTTATTCACAATTTTCGCCAGAAATAGAGCCTCTGTTATCGCCGAATTTCCGCCGCCCACCAGCACGATATCCTTGCCCCTGAAAAAGAAACCATCGCAAGTTGCGCAGAATGATACGCCTTTTCCGATCAGTCCTTCCTCACCCCTTACACCGAGACGCCGTGACTTTGAACCTGATGCGACAATGACTGATTTTGCCCTGTAATCGCGATCATGGGTTTTTACCAATTTATACTCGCCTTCGTCCGTTACCCGGGTCACTTCACAGTCTTCGATCGCAAGACCAAGCGCTTTTGCCTGTTCCTCGAACTTTTGCATCAAATCAAACCCGCTGATCCCCTGGAATCCAGGATAATTTTCGACGAGATCCGAAAGTATAATCTGCCCTCCGACACCGAGTTTTTCAAGGAGTATAGTCTTCAGACGCGCCCTTTGAGCATATATTCCAGCAGTGACCCCTGCCGGGCCGCCTCCAACAATAATAAGATCGTAAATATTCATAATTATAGCTGCTAAAAAATAAAACGAAAAGTAGGCGGAAAGCCTACTTATCTACTTATACCTATCCTCGTCTCCTGTACATGGTGTACATCGCAGTCAACATTAACATCGCCACCGCAACCAGCCCTTCGAAACCGGGTGTTTCGCCAGCGGCAGGCGTTGTCTCCACTTCAGGCGGCTTTTCGTCGACTGGTGTTGCTGCTGCAACAGTCGGCGTCTCCTTCACCACCTTATCGGGAGATTGTCCATGACAGACCGAACACTCCGGCGCGGTAGCACTGATCCCGATCTCTGAGAGCAGGTGTATGCCCACTGCATCATGGCAGTTGCTACATGGCGGAATGATTATCTGGTTGCCTGATGGGATGTGGCACATTTCACATGTCACACCGATCGGCAGATGCAGATTGTGCGGGATTTCGGCAACCGTTGCATTCGGAGTGGTTCTGTGGCACTTGTAGCAACCGGTCGGATCATCGAGATCTCCGTGTATCGTTGCAGCATCGTCGTATACGTGGCATGCCTGACATGTGATCGCCATGCCTCCAGATTTCACTGGCTTAACAATATCAGGCGCAGTCTTGTGACATTTCACACAACTGTCCATGCCCTCGCCGTGTACTGCAACGATCTCTCCGTGGCAGTGTGCGCACACGAGTTCCTTACCTCCGAAAACAGTGTAATGCACAGCCTCAAGATCCTGGTGGCAGAATGTACAATCCTCTGTCTTGACCCTGCCGATATGCACCTCGTGTATCGGACCTGAGTGGCATTTAATGCACTCTGGTATGCCAATCTCAAATGCCGCACCGTGGCACGCCTCACAAGTCACCCTCCCAGCATCTAGTTTCTGCTTGTGGAGGATGTGTGGATTCTCCTTGTGGCAGTCTGCACAATTGACTGTGTCTGCTGTAAGTGTCAATGATGCAAACTGAGTCTCGACCTCTGCACCATAAGTCACCGCAGCGGTCAATGTAACCAATATTATGACTGCCAGAAGAGCATTACAAGATTTACTTCTCATCTACTATCACATCCTTGTTTTGATTCATGATATAAAATCAACATTTCACAATTACGTTCGGATGCTTATATGCTTTTCTGCGTAACACTTAAATCCATTGAGCCAGTATGATTACGAACATGGCAAAATCACACGGCGAGCGAAGAAAAACCCGATACAAATTGAAGAAATCTTCGAGAGAAAGAGGCTTATCGGCAATTAGCAAGGCAATTGTTGAATTTGAGACTGGAGATTCTGTTCACATCGCCATTGATCCGAGCGTGCATAAAGGGCTGCCAAATCCCAAGTTCCATGGGCGCACCGGCAAGGTCGTGGCACAGCGTGGTCGCGCATACATTCTGAAAGTTAGAGATGGTAGAGCCATAAAGGAAGTAATTGTACATCCACAACACTTGAGCCTGCAGCAGTGAAGCGTTAAACTAACAAGGGAGATCCCTCGCATGATTGTAAAGAAGGTCATCGGTGAAGAGTGGTTAACAGTATCGGAAGCAAAGGAGATGCTGGATCGTGTTAAGGAAGAGAGATCTGAAGAGGAACTTGGTTACGAACTCAAAAAAGCGATCCGTCATGTCGATGCTTTTGCAAAGATGGATGCTGGAAAATCACGAGATCTCGCGAACAATTTGCTAAATCTGGAGAAAATGAAGCCCGAGATTGCGATCAGAATCGCAGACATTCTTCCCAAGACACGAGATGAACTCCGTAGCATCTATGCTAAGGAACGTTTTGTGCTCACTGCCGAAGATCTTGATCAGATGCTGGATATAGTAGCTGATTCAGTATAAAGTGAAAATCCAACAAGGGTGATCTAATGCCACTTAGTGAGAAGGTATCTGGAAAGGAGGAGTACGCTTGGGTGTTGGATTATCTCCCTTACGGCGATCCAAATGATTCCAGACCTGTGTACCAGAAAAAACCGTCCATTCACGCTATAGGCGAGAAGTATTGCGTTCTGATGGAACTGGTTCCGAAAGACGGGGTTGTGCCACAGATTGGCGAACGTGTGTACATCGGGGGTACAGCACGTGATTCGATTGACCATGTGAAGCGCAGGCTGGAATATGATTCCCTGACAAACGGAGCAAAGACTGAACTTCATTATGTGCTCGAACAGATCACCGTGCGAGATGAGACCGACTTTATCGGATTTATTAACGAAGCATATCCTATATCAACCAGACAGCACATGCTTGAGCTGCTTCCGGGTATAGGAAAGAAACTGATGTGGACGATACTTGATGAGCGCAAGAAAGGCAAATTTGCCAGTTTTGAGGACTTGACCACGCGGGTGAAGGGGCTACACAAACCCGAATCCGTTTTTGCGCGCCAGATCGAGAACGAGCTGATTGGCACGGTCAAGTACAGGCTGTTCACGACCAAAACGCCCGAGCCTCGCAGCAGAAAACGCGGTCGAAGGTAGGTTAGCAGCGCATAGCAGTGAAAAGCTGCGTGCAGTGCGTGGGGCAAGAAGTAACGCGGGACTGGTAACTGATGGGTCCATATATCGTGGCGAAGATCGAAGTGGGGTAGAGGTTATGAGATTGCTTTTTCCATGAAGGGAAGGTAGTGGATCTGGAAAGAGACCACAGGAAGGAATTAAGACGGGCAAAGTTTGACAGGACAGCAGAATCAATGTCTGATATCTCATTTTGAGGTGGAAACAAGGAATCTGCAAATTTCTCGAAGGAACGAAACACTGGTACAGTAGAATTAAGTAAATGAAGGCGAGATGAATATGTGAATAAGCTCAGGTAGAACCATGTCATTCAGAAGTTTTATAGACCAGCTAAGAACCGATAACCTGCTGACCGAGATCGAGACACCAGTATCCCAAAAACAGGATCTTGTGGGAATTGCCGGAGGTGGAAAACCAGCGCTTTTCCACGATATAAACAGTCACCGGGTTGCTGTGAATATTCTCTCATCCAGAGATGCCCTCTGCAGAGCGTTGCAGGTTAAGCGAGACGATCTGGCAAAATATCTCGCATCCGCCGGAATGGCGGGGGGATCGGGCAATGTGAAACTTGTGAGCGATTCTCCAACAAAAACAATTTCAGAAAAACCCGATCTTACGAAACTACCGATTATCACATATTTCAAAGACGATCCCGCGCCGTATATCACTGCAGGCGTCGTCGTAACTGAGGTGGACGGAGTGACGAATGCATCCATCCACCGCCTGATGGTTATCGGAAAGGATAAACTCGCAGTGAGACTCGTTGCCCCACGGCACACATATCTCCTGCACAAAAAAGCACTGGATCGTGGAGAGACGCTTCCCGTTGCAATAGCGATCGGACTTGACCCAACCATCCTCTTTGCAGTCTCTACACGCGTTCCTGAGGGTATGGAGTTTTTATACGCATCCGCGCTTCTTGGAGAGCCACTTGAGGTCTTTGAGTGTGAGAACGGGATCAAAGTGCCGCACTGCGAGATCGTGCTTGAGGGGTACATCGGAGATGAGACTGCGCCCGAGGGTCCGTTCGTTGACATCACTGGAACGTATGATAGGGTACGAAGCGAACCCGTGATCAAGCTTACAAACGTGATCCACCGGAAAGACCCGATATACCATGCAATCATACCGTCTGGCGATGAACACAAACTCCTCATGGGGATTCCATACGAACCCGTGATATTTCGTGCAGTGAGCGGGGTTGCTGACGTGAAAAATGTTGTTCTGACAAAAGGCGGGTGTTGCTACTTCAATTCAGTGGTGCAGATCGAGAAACGGACCGAGGGTGATGCAAAGAACGCAATTCTCGCCGCGTTTGCCGCGCACCCGAGTCTCAAGAATGTGGTAGTGGTCGATCCTGACATAGACATCTACGATCCGAATGATGTCGAGTTTGCAATTGCAACAAGAGTGCTCGGTGACAGGGATATTCTGTTGATTACGAATGTGCGTGGGAGTTCACTCGATCCCGTCTGTGCCCCGGACGGCACGACTACAAAGATCGGTGTCGATGCGACGATGCCGCTGGGGCGGGATGATGAGTTCAGGCGGGTTGTGCGCGCTATCTGAATTTATCACAAGATCTCATCAAACACCATATCATCCCATCTCCGCTCGCCAATCACGACCTCAAATTCAACCGGAGTCAGCACCGGTGCAGGGAATCCCGCAGAACCATCGGTTGCGATCCGCGGGCATGCGGTATTGACAAAAGCATCGAGATCAAACGCGCGCAACGCATCCGGCGTGACCATATCCATCACCAAGATGTGCGCGTCCAGCCCATGCGCTTCTGCCATGGCGCACAGATCAAAGGCAAGCTCATTCCTACACTGACCGATCTTTGTAGACACAATCACCCCAATAGACTGCGCGCCAAGCGAGCGCTCAATCGCAGCACATCGCTTCCGAAGCATCCGATCAACATCCGGCATCCGGACTTCTTCGATCACAGGATCTACGATCCGGACGGGCTTTTTGGTTGCAAGCGCAACTCCGAGAGCGTGAAAGTCCCCGGTACC
>JAUVEF010000114.1 GCA_030594905.1 Methanosarcinales archaeon | reverse complement strand
GGGCGGCTTCATCCGATATACCGTATACCTTGCTTGCGGTTCGCACGGTATCTGCAAATATGCCACCTCCGGGGACGATCAGGATGCGCTCGTCTTCAGTTAACGCGTAATCGTTAAGTATGTGTATCAAATTCCGTGCATTCCCGATCAGGCTACCACCAATTTTTATCACAATCACGATATATACCTGTGATACTTCATAATGACTGCATCCTCTCCATCGCTGTAATAACCTGCATCGATCTTATCAACCACGAAGCCAAGCCGCTGATAGAACCGCACGGCGCGAAAGTTGTGGTTTCTAACTTCAAGAACGATTCCGCCGATATTTTTCCGGTAGAGTGCATCAATGATGTGTTTCATCAATTGTGCCCCGATACCAAGCCCCTGGTACGCCTCACGCACCGCAATCGAGAAGACACGTCCGTACACGCCCTCTTCGCCGACAGACATCACTCCTATTACAAACCCCGCCACCCCGCCACGGTGATCGGCGACAAAGAACGTATCCTCATTCAATTCGTATAAATTCATATACAGATACGGGTCGTGTTCACTAAACTGCTCGCGTTCGACCGCAATCACGCCGGAAAAATCCGCTGGCTGGAATCTGCGCACGATGATCATGTTACCGGTTATGTAGGTGGCATGAGGTGCTATCAATCTTTGGTCTGGTCTGGTCTCGTCCGGCAGCCTGACCGGAACTCCGGAGCGCGTGGGCGAGGATTATTAACATCGCGATACCAATATCTCCCTCGATGACCACATCCCAGCGGAAGATCGAGCACCTTCGGATATGCGCTGATAAACCGGTCGAAGCACACACCTCGGCAGGGTTTGATGATGTACGCCTGACCCACTGCGCACTTCCTGAAATTGATAAGGATGATATCAATCTTTCTACGAGGTTATTTAACAAACGACTGGATGCGCCGCTTCTGATCGCATCGATGACCGGCGGACACCCGGATACTTGTGAGATTAACAGGACGCTTGCACTCGCAGCCGAATATCTTGGAATCGGCATCGGTGTCGGAAGTCAGCGGGCTGCAATCGAGGATCCGAAGCAAGAAGCGTCATTTCGGGTGGTGCGGGACTGTGCGCCGAATGCTTTTGTCTATGCCAACATCGGCGCGGTCCAGCTGGCGGAATTTGGCATCGCGGGCGTGGAACATGCTATCAATATGATCGACGCCGACGCGATCGCTATCCACCTCAACTTTCTGCAGGAAGCAGTGCAACCGGAAGGCTGCACGCAAGCAAGCGGATGCCTGGATGCAATAAAAGAGGTGTGTGACGAAATTTCAGTCCCGGTGATCGTAAAAGAGACCGGGGCAGGCATATCTCGTGAAACCGCGGCTGCGCTCGTGGGTGCTGGTGTTGATGCAATCGATGTCGGTGGATCCGGCGGCACGAGCTGGGCGGGTGTTGAGTATTACCGTGCTCTTGATCGTGGAGATGGCATGTCGAAGCATCTTGGGCAGTTGTTCTGGGACTGGGGGATTCCGACAGCAGTATCGATCGTGGAGTGTTCCGGATGCGGCGTGCCAGTCATTGCGACAGGTGGCGTGCGTACCGGAATCGATATCGCCAAGTCGCTTGCGCTCGGGGCGTCGCTTGCAGGGACTGCGCTGCCGCTGGTCGCGCCCGCAATGGCTGGTGTGGATGCAGTGATAGACCGGCTCTCGTGCATGATTGCGGAACTTGAGATTGCGATGTTTCTCTGCGGATGTGCAGCCCCCGGCGACATGAATGCGGTTTCGGTTATGACATGCGGGAGGGTTCGGGAGATGCTTTTATCGTAACTACTCAACTACTCAGGTAACTAAAAATACCACCATGCGACTTCGCTATATCGGCACGTACGTGTTCAGCTAACCACAAGATTACACGGATTTCCACAAGATTTCTGTGTTAATCTTGTGTAATCTCGTGGTTTTTTTCGCCTCAGCTAAACACATACGTTTTGGTTTTCGGAACTTGCGATCAGTCCGTGAAAAAGGTTTACAACCATAACCGACATAACAAAACCCATGACTCCAGCATACCAATTACAATGCATCAACTGCCATGCCACATATGAACCTGCAGAGATTATTTACACCTGCCCGTCATGCGGCGGACTCCTCGAGGTGGTATACGATCTGTCCGCGATCGAGGTTGACTTCCACACCTCCGGCGAATGCAGGTCGGTCTGGAAATACAAGTCTCTTCTTCCGGTGGATATCGAGCCGGTGACGATTGGGGAGGGTGGAACACCACTCTATAGACTCAAGCGGCTCACTCCGGGCATTGATGCAAACGCAAGTGCCAGCGAGATCTTTGTTAAGCACGAGGGCTTGAACCCAACCGGATCGTTTAAGGATCGCGGCATGACGGTGGGCGTATCAAAGGCGATCGAACTTGGTATGAAAACGGTTGCATGTGCATCTACAGGAAACACCTCCGCATCGCTTGCGACTTATGCGGCAAAGGCAGGGATTTCTGCGGTGGTGTTCCTTCCGGGAGGCAAAGTTGCTCTCGGCAAGGTCGCGCAGGCACTGATTCATGGCGCAAAGGTCTTAAACATCCGCGGGAATTTTGACGAGGCACTCAGGCTCATGCGGCAGGTTTGTGATGAGTACGGTTTTTATCTCCTTAATTCGATCAATCCATTCAGGCTGGAAGGGCAGAAGACGATCGCATTTGAGATCGCGGACGAACTTGGCTGGGAGGTTCCGGACCGGCTTATACTTCCGGTGGGCAACGCCGGAAACATCTCTGCGATCTACAAAGGTTTTAAGGAACTGAAAATGTGTGGAATCACGGATTCGATCCCAAAGATGACCGGTATTCAGGCAGAGGGCTCGCGCCCGGTTGTGGACGCAATAGAGCGCGAACTGGAAGCGATAGAACCGGAGCAAAACCCGGAAACGATCGCAACAGCGATCAGAATCGGCGATCCTGTGAATGCTGCAAAGGCTCTTCGTGCAATCAGGGAATCCGGCGGGCTTGCAATCTCGGTAACCGACGAAGAGATCATAGAGGCGCAGCGCAATCTAGCGTCGCTTGAGGGGATCGGTGTGGAGCCTGCAAGTGCAACGTCTATCGCGGGGCTGCGCAAGCTGCTTGCGGAAGGACTGATCGAGGCTGATGAGCGGATCGTATGTGTCACAACAGGTCACATCCTGAAGGACCCAACCGAGGTCGTGGAGGTCTGCACAGAGCCGATCTGGGTGGATGCAGACATCGATGCTGTGCGTAGAGCTGTGTTTGGGTGATTGTTGCATCGCACATCTTAGCTAAGGGATTATCAGAAAACAACCTGTTAAAATTTGGGTCTTTCGTCCGGGGCGCGCGAGTTCGCGATAAAAACTGACAGAACCCGATAAAATTTCCGATAAACACCTGGAACTAAAGTGTAGCGATTTGGATGAAATGAGCAATCTTTTTACAAGTGTTGGTCACTGCAGCGCTAGATGTCAAAAACCCATACATTTTCATTGATCGCTGCCTTCGCGTCTTGCGTGTTGCTGTACATCAGACGGAATATCACATTACAGACGAAACCGAACGCTTCACAATCAACGCTTGGAAAACGTGATACCACGCATCCGAAGATTACGCCGGTTTTGGATCTTAGGGGGAACTTGTCCGGTGGTATAGCTATAAATCAGGATGTGATATTTTGCTATATTTTTTACATGATCCATAATAAACCAATGGTTTTATATGCAATAAGGGTCAACAATAATATAGATCATTATGATCGTTGTTTGTGCACACCAGCACATACGTGGGTAAAGTAGTGGAGATTGCGAACATGGTAATAGAAACTGAATGCTTCACCATCGACGAATTTGAAAACATCCTGCTACAGGCAGAAGTTTCTGATATGGCGGCGGACTCGGTAGCCCAGACAATGCTGGAAAAAGCGGATGTTATGGTGGAACTAAAGGGACCTAAGATACTGGTGGTTGATGACGAACCCATGAATGTCGAGTTATTTGAGGCACAGTTGGGTGCGGCAGGCTATGAAGTGTTGACCGCATATAGTGGAGAAGAAGCTCTTAAAAAAGTTGAAGGTGAAAAGCCCGATTTAATCCTACTTGATGCGGTGATGCCCGATTTAAACGGTTTTGACATCATCAAAATATTGAGAGGAAAGGCAGAGACGCTGTTTATACCCGTCGTGATGGTGACCGCGCTGAGTGAGATGAAATATAAAATACAAGCTATTGAGTCGGGAGTAGATAACTTTCTTACAAAGCCAGTAAATTCTTTAGAATTAGTAACACAAGTAAAATCTCTACTCCGCATAAAGTATATGCACGACGAATTAATAGAGCGGAAGATAAGTCCGATTAGGGCAGAGAAAGAGTCGTTCCAACGGGAATTGAAAAAAAATTCTCGAGATTCACTTGATGCAAAAGGAGTGAGTGATTATGTAGCACTCCTGAATAAGCATATCAATGGTGATCATCAGGTCACCGTTGTGAACTTTGAAACAAGAACCTGACAAGGTTTGGAGGGGGCTTTGGGACAAAATTCACGTACACCCTCCACGCCAGGGTGGTACCGCGTCACCCCTGATCTATAGGCACTTCATTGGTTATCACTACGATTTCATCCAGAATCTCGTTCACTCGCTCTCGATCATATCCGAGTTCGATTGTTTTGTAAGAAAAACGGCTGTTTATGCCAAATTTCTCCTGAAATAGAAGTAAAAACTCTTAAGCCACTCTA
>JAUVEF010000028.1 GCA_030594905.1 Methanosarcinales archaeon | reverse complement strand
CAGATCGTATCCGGCTGATATATTCCTCTGGCAAAGAAACAGATTACAAGACTTGACAGGGTCTGGCGCCATCGTTCCTCAGCCAGCAATGTCCCAACAAGTTCCTCAGGACTGATCTGCTTTTCACTGAGAACCTTCTGGTCAACACTGTAGCCAGCGTTGTCCAGATGAGAGTGTCTTGCACCAATCAAAGCCCCTATATGTGCTCCAGGTCCTGTATGGTATCCCGGCATCTCGTTTCCGCCAAAAGCAAGGGCATAATCCTCTCCGCCATATATGGATGCTGCATGTAGAACTCCGCGTGCAAGCGCCTTATAGAAGTCATTTGGCTGCTCGATTATCAACCGCACTGCGTCTATGTAGGCTGCGTAGTTCCCCCACTCAAGCTTGATACCCATTGTTTCCGTATCAGAGATGATGCCTTTTTCCTGTGCCTCTGTTGCCCATGCCAGGATAACCCCGGCACTCATCACGTCTATACCCCACATTTCTATCTTGTCCATCAACTTCAGGAAGCCATCGGCGTCAGACCCGCCCAGCATAGAGCCCAATGCATAAATCGGTTCATAGTCGTAACAGATCATGGAGGTCTTGTAGAAGTACGGCTCATCTTCATAAGGCTCCCGGAGCGCAGCAATATGTATGCACCCGACAGGACAGTGAGAGCAGGCAAGCCGTCTGCCCAGATAATCTTCTGCAAACGTTTCGCCTGATATCTCTTGCGCCCCTTCAAAGCTTGCTTCCTTGAGATTTCTCGTTGGAAGCCCACCAAACTTATTTAAGGGCAGAATATTCTCAGCCGTTCCAAGATCGTGATACTTCTTCATCACCGGAGATGCAACAGCCGCCTGATAAATCTCATCATACGTCTGTTTGAACTCATTGCTATCACGAACCGGAAGCGTTCGTTTGCCCGCTATCATGACAGCTTTGAGTTTCTTGCTACCAAAAACCGCACCCAGCCCTAATCTGCCAAAATGCCGGTACGTCTCCGTGGTCACACATGCATAAGTGACAAGTTTTTCCCCAGCCCTGCCGATACGCATAATCGTTCTGAGTCCTGCTCCGGGTTCATGTTCCCTGATGATGCGCCCGGTGGAGCTGCCTTTCATTCCCCACAAGGAGGACGCATCCCGGAAATAGACCCGATTACCATGGATGGCAATGTAAATGGGGCTATCGCTCTTGCCCTTTATCACAATAGCGCCATATCCGGCCATGCGGATAGCAACAGCGCTACGTCCGCCACAGTGACTCTCACCCAGATTGCCGGTGTGAGGTGATTTAAACATGGCAACGGTCTTTGAGGCAAGGGGGAACAATCCAGTCAATGGACCTACAGCAAATATTATCGGGTTGTCTGGTGCGAGAGCATCGCAACCTTCAGGACACTCCTCGTGAAGAAGCTGGATTGCAACACCAGCGCCGCCTATATATCTCTCAAAGAGATCTCGTCTATCCTCAACCCGGAAATTCTTATTTGATAGATCTACGTGAAGAACATTTCTTAGAGGATCATTTTCAAGCATGATCATCCTCCTTTCTCGTTTCCAGACTGAGCACCCCATGGGGGCAGAATTTAGCACAGTAACCGCAGTGGATACAGATCATTGGTTTATTAATCTCATCATCCCAGAAAACACACCCCATAAGACAGGCGTCACGGCAGTTGCCGCATCCTGTACACTTGGTGATGTCAATGCGAACGCCGCCACCCTCTCTGGGCTTAAGAGCACCTGTGGGGCACACTTTTGCACAGGGTGGGTCCTCGCAGGCTCTACAAACCACCACAACGAACCCTCGTTCCATGCCTCCAACAGATCTGACGCCTATACAGGCTCTGGACAGTCCGCCCATACCCTGCCGCCTCGCACATGCAAACATACAGCTCTGACAGCCGATGCATCGTTCGGTGTCCAACACCGCCAACCTCATGGTTTATATCTCCAGTGTTGTCTGCAATTCCAGCGGTATTCAAACTTTCCATCCACCGCAAGAAACCCGATCGCTGCCTCTCGCGGAACGTCGCGCCAGGGGCCGCGTATTTCCCGTCCAAGCCGCTGTTTGCAGACCCCCGGGATGGCAACTCATTTAAGCGAGTCCCGACAACGCTACCATTATGGGCAACCAACGCGAACCAGGCTTAAGTCCCGAACTGGTCGCAGGAGTGCGGAATCTCGCTGCCCTCTCGGCATGTAAGGATCACGCCGACGCCGTCTATTTCTCGCTTGACAGGTTCAGCCTCAGGGCGAGGGCGCGTGAGATCAACAGAGGCAATCTCGACGCTTTTGTGGAGGCGGTGAAGGGTTACGGGCTGCGAGCGTACATGGCAGTCAATACTGTGATATATCAGGAGGATCTGCCAGACGTGGTTGATGTCATCGATGCAGCAAAGAGCGCGGGTGTGGATGCGATCATTGCGTGGGATCCTGCCGTGATATGTGCCGCCCTGGACCGGGATCTCCGGGTGCATATATCCACGCAGGCAAACGTATCCAACGGACGAGCCGCCGAATTCTACGAAACGCTTGGCGCAAGCCGTGTGATACTGTCGCGGGAGCTTAATATCGCGCAGATTCGGGAAATCGGGCAGCATACCCGCATGGAACTTGAGGTCTTTGTGCACGGCGCCATGTGTCAGGCAGTATCCGGTCGCTGCTACCTTTCGGCATATCTGCTCGGTAAGTCTGGCAACTGTGGCGATTGCACCCAGCCATGTCGGTGGCAGTGGACGCTGCACTCCGAGGACGGGGCAGAGGTAGAACTCGGCGGCAAATACCTGTTAAGCGCAAAAGACCTCTGCATGATCGAACACATTCCCGAACTGATCGATACTGGGGTTTGCGCATTCAAATTGGAAGGCAGGCTGCGAAATGCCAGCTATACGTCGGTAGTGGCAGGATGCTACCGCGAAGCGCTGAACGCATGTCGCGATGATTCATACACGCCTGAACAGGCAAAAGAATTGAAAAAACGGCTGGAACTTGAATATAATCGGGGATTTTCCACAGGATTCTATTTCGGGGTGCCGGGTCCTGAGGGTGCGGGTTATGAGTCGGACATGAACGCATCGTCGGTACACAGGCAGGCGGTTGGCGTGGTGGTCAACTACTTCCAGAGACAGAACGCTGCGTCTGTGCGGCTGCTTGAACAGGGTCTGACGGTGGGTGACCGGATTATAATCGAGGGATCCACCACATACCTTGAGCAGGAGGTTGAATCGCTGATTGCAGATGGAAAGCCAGTTTCAGAGGCAGAAAGGGGGCAGGACGTGGGACTGGGCGTGCAGGACCGGGTCAGGAAGAATGATCGGGTGTTTAAGGTGGAGCGGCGGTCCACTTCTTGATCGGGATGGTGGATGGCAACAAAACGGAATGCTTTGCAAAGTTCGGGGTATCGATGTAAATGTACACAGCTTTTGATTTCCTGCCAGTTTGATTGAATCTTGTTTTTAACGAGGCGCGCAGGTATAATTTGATAAGGTAGAAACGATAATTTTTGCGTGCGATTCAATGCGTTATATTAGAAAGGATTTGCTCACATGCAAAACGAGGTTGGTTGGCTGAAAACCAGAATGTCGGATGGAAAGAGAACTGGCGGAATGAATATGTCAAATGGATATGCGGTTTTGCTAATGCACACGGATGAAAACACATCATTGGCGTAAACGATGAAGGGGTTGCAAAAGCAAGGACAACGCTGGGATGGTGTTCCAGTACCAAACATTTCGATTAAGGATCCGGATAATGGAAGAACTGAACCGCTCAATGTTGAACCACGAAACCTGGAGTTATTAAAATAAAGCCCCCATCCACAGTCTGCAAGCGCAGTGGCACAGCTATCTGAACATGGCAATGATCAGAGGTTGGAGACTGCTGTTTTTCCAATAGGTTTACAAACACGAGCACCCTAAGTCAACACTGTGAAACAGATATCCGAATATCTCCCGCTCATTGGCATGGCAGGGTTCATAGTCATCGTGCAGGTGCTTGCACTGACGATGGCAAGTCCAATGGAAGCTGAAGGGATGCAAGCATTCGAAAACCCGTCATCGGTCTGGAATCCTGTGTATTATATTATACTTATATTAGTATTCACAGTCTTCATTCTCTTCGTGATCAAGACTGATAAGAAATATATCCTCCACGCGATACTGCTGTTTGCGGTAGCAGCAACCATGTATTACGTCTTTGTCATATTCATAGGCAATGTACCCGCAATCCTCCTGACAACGGCGATCACGGCGCTCCTATACAAGTTTCCTGAGTGGTATGTGGTTGATATCACCGGAATCCTTGTCGGAGCGGGTGCAAGCGCAATCATCGGGATATCGCTCGAAATCCTTCCAACGCTCATCCTGTTAATCCTTCTCACAATCTATGACATCATCTCGGTTTACAAGACAAAACACATGATCACGCTCGCCGAGGGTGTGATGGATCTACATGCCCCGATCTTATTTGTGGTTCCAAAGCGGCGAGATTACTCCTTCGTGAAACAGGACTTTTCGGCAGAGGGTGGTGGAGAACGCGGCGCATATTTTATGGGGCTTGGCGATGCGGTGATGCCCACGATCCTTGTGGTGTCCGCCAGTGTATTTCTCCCTGCCGGATGCATGGCGGTGCAGTTGCCATTGCTCGGAGGAGTTGCGCTTCCCGTAGTTCTTGCGGCAATCGGGACGCTGATCGGATACACAGTGCTGATGATCGTTGTGATGGGTGGAAAGCCACAGGCGGGGCTGCCTTTTTTGAATACGGGTGCGATCCTTGGATATGTGGCTGGATGCGTCGTTGCAGGCATTCCCATATTGCCAGTGGCTCTTACCGCTTGTGTGTGATCTATTTAACCCCGGGGACTGGTCTGTTCTGATTTTATGTACATATATATTTAGCTAAGGTAGAAAACCACGAGATTTCATAAGATTGCACGAGATTGGCAGGTGATATGTTTGCATTTTATAACCTGCTGCCTAATACGCTATCGTGGAAATTGGTGTAATCTTGTGGTTAGCTCAACATGTACCCCATGGTTAAAGTATAACCCAGCAATGCAGGCTATCGATGCTGTTTAGCCCCTACACTACACGCTCCTCGCCAAATTCCTTTGTCCGGATTCGGACATCTGACAGAGCTGGCTTTGCGTTTCTTGCAAGCGCCATCAACTCGTCCCGCGTAAACGACCGCGGAGACAGTTTCTTCCATGCGTGCTCCGGTATGCCTTGCTGAAGGATGTATTGCACATCACCAGCAAGCTCCCTGACCTGCGCGGCGATCGATCGTATCTCCTGGGGTGACCCAATGAGATCAGGAAATACCGTTGTTCGTACTTCAAAATCGATCTCACATTCCTTGCACAAGTCACAGAGTCCCAACGAATCCGCGACATGGTCTGCCGCATCGATGCCGCAGATATGCAGGTATGCATCCCGGTTCAGCGGTGCCTTCACATCCATGCATATCATGTCAACGAGATGCGCGTCGATCATCTGCCGGATCCTGCCGGTATAGTACCCGTTCGTTTCAACTCCAACCAGCAGCCCCTGTTTGTGGGTGAACTCCGCGAGATGCCGGAGCGCATCAAATTGATGAAACGCCTCGCCTCCGGTGAAAACAACGCCACTTATGAGGAGGGAGTTCTTTTTGATCTCTGATTCAATCTCCCCTACATCAGCCGGTTCTGCAGTCAGTTTCCGCATCTCGAGGAGCGCGTGGTTCTGGCAGTACGGGCAGCGAAACGGGCAGCCCATCAGGAAAACCACAGTCACGGCTCGCCCGTACCAGTCGACCGTCGATAGCGGGATGATGTTTTCTGCCATAATCACTGATTCCTCCGTGTTTTGTATGGATATCTAATCTGTTTGCCACATGCATAACACGTGATGACAACACGAGCGTAATTAAGCCGTACCCGGCACGTTCTGCCCGGAACAAGATACTTTCCGCAATGCTTGCACATTCTGCGCTTCAGATGCGAGGGGATTCTCACCCGGTGCCGCATCCCGATCTGTTTTGCCAGGTGTATGTAACGGTCGCTTAATTCAGGGCGCGTTTCCGATATCACATCCGCAAGCTCAAACAGCCGTTGTATCTGCTGCTGTGCAATATCCCTGATCAGTTTCTTCCGGTTCTTTCGTGCCATCGAGGATAATTTATGGTTGCAACAGTGCTTATTAACATGTCCTTCCACATATACACCCCACAGCTGTTTACTGCCATCGGACCGTGACACCTTATCTGCCGATTGATCAAAAAATCCGACATACAGCAGCCCCATCAAATTTAAAAACGGGTAATCTTATAAATAATGGACGCACAGATGAACACATGAGCGCACTCGAAAAAACGTTTGGAAGGACGGCGCAGATGATCGTTCTTGAGAATCTGATGAAGAACCGGGGTACATTCACGTATCTCTCGGGAATCGCGGAGGAGACCGGACTCTCCCATTCGAGTGTTTCAAGAGTCATTGAACCGCTGCTCGCGATCGGGATAATCGACGAAAAGAAGGTTGGAAAACAAATTCGCACGTTTACGCTGAATGTTGAAAATCCGGTAACTGAGTTGGTGCTCAATTTCTATGACGATCTGTCTAAGTTGCTCCCGGATTAATAGACTTCTTATTTTTCCTGCAGCTATGTATTGATTTTGGGCATAGCCACAAGCTTGGATCACCCGATTTTGGAAACTGCCAGATCTCCACGATGTTTTGTCCGACCCTAATTATCCATAACCTTGATATGCCATGTACATGCAGAGACAATCAATGGCAGCAAGTAATACAACACTCACAGAGCGGCAGATGCAGGTACTGAGACTGCGGAACGATGGCTGCTCTCAGGAAGGGATCGCTGCCAAACTGGGCACAACGAAACAGAACATTTCTGCCATCGAAAAAACGGCACGCAAGAATATCGAGCAGGCTGAAAACACCCTGGAATTTGTCAAGATGCTTGTCGCACCGGTCTGGTTCAAAGTTGTAGAGGGCACCGGTCTTGATGATTTGGTTGGAATGGTCTATTCAAAAGCTGATGCAACGGATGCGGATGTGCATGTACGGTATGATGGCATCGCACTTGCATCAAGAATCCGGGAACTTACCGGACGCAGGATACGGCACAGGGTGGTGGTGGTCGATTTTGAGATCGCGATAACCGGCAATGGCGATATACTGGTGCGATAGTACGCCCCAAAAACCACTATAGTCAAATGTCAGGGGGTTTTCCGGTTTTGGCGACACCCCGGTTACCTACACCGGGCCCCCGTGTCCCGAACCGAAAAACCCGGGAAAGTCAGCTCACATCTTTGCAATAAGATCTCTGCGAGTGATGAATCCAACCAGATCCTCTTCAAGATTGAGCACAGGGACTCCGCCGTATCCAAACTTAAGTGCGATATCCGCAACCTCTGATGCCGGGGAGTTTGTGTACACGGTTTTGACGCCGCGACTCATAACATCCTCTGTCAGCAGGTTCTTGACTCGGCTATCTTGCTGGTTTGCAGGAACCATGTCACGGATCGCCCGCATCGCCTTTGCTATATCATTCTCGGTGATGATCCCTGCCACCTGATACTCGTCAACCACCGGAAGCCGCCCGACATCCCGGTCCATCATTATCCTTCGCACATGAACAACACGATCGCCTGGTGCGGCAGTGATCGGCGTGTTCATGAATTCAGCAGCAAACCCCTCAATAACACAGGTCTTCAGGATCTCTTCAGGCGTGACCCAGCCAAGAATCGCATCACCATCCATTACAAAAAGTATGCCACGTTGTTGCTGTAAAATTGATATGGCATCGTTCACTCCCATCTCAGACGGAACTGTGGAATACACATCGCTGACCGCTGTTGCGACATGCAACGATGATGCCGGCATTCCCGGTTTTCTGCTCGTGCCAAGTGCGCGTGCAATGTTTCGCATAGTTAACACGCCCATAAGTTCGCCCCTGTTTGTGACCAGTAACCGTCTGGTTTCGTGCTTGCTCATAAGGTCCATTGCATGAGACAAATTCTCCGACTTCTCTATGCGCACCGGCTTTACCATAATTTCAGATACATTCATAATTATTCTCCAAGCATAATGATCCCTCGGAGTATACTCTCCTGATCCAGGATCCCAACAACATCAGATTCAGCATCAAGAACGATGATGCTGTTAATAAGTTCATCGACCATTGTCCGCGCCGCATCGGTTACAAGACCATCCAGTGGTATCGTTATCAGTGGCGTGGACATAATATCCTCTGCAACGACCGGAACTTCAAAAAACTTCTTGTCTCTACCACGGGGGTCCGACGCACACCCAAACGCCAGGTTGGAATTTGTGATCATGCCAATCGGCTTTCCACCGTATTCAAGAACGACGACCCGGTCCACATCCTCAGCATCCATCGTATGTATGACGTGCCCAACCGAATGCTGGCGATGCACGACTGCAATAAAATCAGACATGATGTCGCACGCACGTAGATCGGCTGAATGCTGTGAGATGTACATGATCATATCCCACTTGGTGATGATCCCATGTAGATCCTCATCGCGTACGACAAGCCCGCCAATATCGTTCTCAAGCAGCAGTTCACATGCTTGTGGCAGTGTGGCATCCGGATATATGCCGATCAAAGACTTTGTCATGACCAACTGGACTGGAATCTGGTCGATCGGGCGCCTACGCCACTGCGGCTCTGCCTGATTAAGCCTACATGTGATATCGGCTTTGGTGAGCATGCCGACAGGCTCGTCATGCATCAGCACCAGCAACCTGCTGATCTTGTGGCGAAGCATCAGGTTACGTGCCCGCGAAAGTGGCTCCCCCGGTGTAACCGCGTACACCTGAGTGCTCATTATATCCCTAACCCTCATCTCAGTCATGTTGTTATTACATCATTTCATTGTCATTGCTTCAGTGTAGCTAACGCCCGGACAATGTCTCTTTCAGTTACTATTCCCGTGAGAACACCTTGATCGATGATCGGAATCGAACCCACGTTATTTGTATCCATCATACCAGCAACCTCGCCAAGATCATGATCCGATGTCGCCCAGATAACATCCCGCGTGATTAACGATTTGACTGGTGTCGTCAGTGCATCTTCTATGCCGTTTGCACCCTTTTTAAGTGCTTCGCCGCTGCCAAGAAAACGCAACATATCAAAAGCGGTGGCAATCCCGAGCAATATCCCATTTTTGACAACCGGGAGCCGTCTAAACTTATTATCAACCATCAGTTTGCCCGCAACCCCGATTTCGACGTCCGGTTCGACGGTGGTCACATTTGTAGACATGTACTCATTTATAGAGACACCAACCTTGACGTCTGCAATCAGGCGCATGAAATCCTGTTCAGTCACGATCGCAGATACGCGTTTAGCCTCACCGATGATCGGCAGACATCCAACCGACTCCTCATGCATCAGCTTCAGCGCATCGCTGATCGAGGCGCTCTTATCCAGATACGGAACCTCGGTCTTCATGATCGCACGGATCTCCTCGTTGACCGCGGCGAGTAGATTGCCATCAAACCGGTTGGTGACAAGTAAGTGTCTTGGTCCGCCGCACAGAAAATCAACGATGTCCTTGCATACGATGATGCCTTTCAACTGTTGGGTGCCGGCATCCGCTATGGGAATTCTCCGGAATCCGTGCTCCAGCATCGTTCTGACCGTAGTCATGATCGGTGTAGTCGGTGGAACCGTCACAACATCCTCGGTCGCAACCGCCAGCACATCACCATAATGCGTTGCAATGTGTGAGTCAAGCCCGTTACCGCCCCTATCCAGCGCGCCCCGGACTCCCATTGGTCGGGGTTTGTTTGTCGTCTGCTGCCTTTTCATTTCATCACCATTGGTAAATGTATTCATGCATGTTCAAGGTGCATTTAAAACTTACTACCAACCTGACCCAACCATGCCGATCAACTCCCTGTA